>JASFHG010000128.1:0-8574 GCA_050123355.1 Planctomycetia bacterium | reverse complement strand
CTACTGGTACAAAACGCCGAACAAGCTCGGCGGCTAAACACAATATACAAATGCACTAGAGCTTCGCGAGCAGCTCCACGGTTCGGGCGGTCGCACCGAGTTGGCTGCGGACCAGTTCTCGGGCACGGTCGCCAAGCTTTGTGCTATAGTCGAGATCCTTAAGGCACCGCTCGACGAAATCGTGAAGCTCGGCCGGATCGGCGACCACCACGGCCGCGTCACGAGCGAGCATCATGCTGACGATGTCGCGGAAGTTGCGAGTGTTCGGGCCGAACGAGACCGCCGCACCGTAGGCGGCCGGTTCGATCATGTTCTGGCCGCCACGACTTCCGAAACTCCCCCCGACAAACGCGATCCGCGCGGTCCCCCACCAGGCACCGAGTTCGCCGATCGTATCGACCAGCAAAACACGGACGTTCGGGGGCGTTGTTTCTTTCTTCAGTTCGGATCGCCGTACCCACTCCATGCCCGATTCGTCGAGAAGTCGAGCGACCGTGTCGAACCGCTCGGGATGGCGGGGTACAAGGATCAATCGTAGCGACGGATACTCCACGACAAGTTTTTGATAGGCGTCCAACGCGGCTTGTTCTTCCGGTTCTTGGGTGCTGCCGGCGAGAAAGACGGTATCTTCCGGTGTGATCCCGGCCAGCCGGGCCAGTTCGAGCGTACGCGGGTTGTCGCGATCGGTTGTCGCTCCATCGTATTTCATCGAGCCGGTCACATGGACGGCCGCCGTGTCGATGCCCAGTTGCCGAAACCGCTTGGCATAGCTCTCATCTTGGGCGGCGACCAGATCGATGCATCGCAAGACCGGCCGGAGCAGGAATCGGACTCGTCGGTAGCCGCGGAAGCTGTTCTCGCTCAACCGGCCGTTGACGACCGCTACTCGCGATCCCTGACGGCGGGCGGCTCGGATCAGGTTGGGCCAGAGTTCCAGCTCGGCGAGGATCAACACGTCCGGCCGGATGCGTTGTATTGCACGTCGGACGGCCCAGGTGAAGTCGAAGGGGCAGTAGAAGACGGTCAGTTGCTCACCATATTTCTTTCGGGCAAGTTCCATGCCGGTTTTGGTCGTGGTTGAGATGACGCACCGTACCTCGGGCAGTTGCTTTTGGATCTCTTCGATAAGCCGCCCGAGCAGATTCACTTCTCCGACGCTGACTGCGTGGAGCCAGAAGCATTTTTGATTTGGATCCCCTTCCCGTTTCGGCACGCTTCCGAGCAGTTTTTCACGCAGCCCTTCCCGATACCGCCCGGTCGTCACGGCCCGATAGACGAGCCACGGCGAAAGGAGGATCAGGGCGATCAGATATACAAGGTTCAGCAGCATCGATAGGTGGTCGATTGGGGACGAAGGACAGTTTCCTTACTTAGCCTTTTTTCATGCAACAGTTTTTGAATTTCTTGCCGCTGCCGCAGGGGCAGGGGGCGTTGCGGCCGACGCGGTTTTCGCGGTAGCGGATCGGTTCGGGTTTGTGGTCCGCCTGCATGCCATCGATGGCCGCTTGCTGCTGGTCGCTGATTTCGCTCGGCGGCGGCGCTTCTTCGTGGGTTGCTTCCGACTCGGTCCAGATCGATCCGACGAACTGTTCGTCGAGTTGTTCCATCCGGAAGACGAGGTCGGTAATTCGTTCGCCAACTGATTGCCACATTTTATCGAACGTGTCCATACCTTCGCGTTTGTACTCGACTTTCGGATCAACCTGGGCGTAGCTTCGCAACCCGATGCTGCTCTTGAGGTGGTCCATCGCCAGCAGGTTATCTTTCCACGCCATGTCGAGGAGCTGGAGCACGAGTTCGCGTTCCATTTTCCGCATTTCAGGCCGGTAGCGATCTTCGACCACTTCGGTCAGCCGCCGCCGCAGTTCTTCCTCGTTGCATGTGACCATTTCCTCGACCGACAGTTGGCTATCGAGTTCTTTTTCAAGCCACTTCGATAGTTGCGAGAGTGTTCCGTCCGCTTCGGCACGGCGGAGCGATTCGTGCGGATCGGCCTTGGTTCCAAACACCAAGTTGAGGTGGTTGTTCAGTTGGGTCAGGGCCTCTTTCGATCGGGCGGCATGTTCGCGACTGTGTTTTATCAGGATTGCCCGAATTTCGTCACGCTGTTTGTTGCGCAGGTCGTCGATCGAGAGGTTGACGTCAAAGCGTTCCTTGGCCCAGGCGACGATCTTTTCGCGATCGTATCGTTTGTTGCCTTGAGCATCCTTGAGCGTGAAGTGATAGAGGCCGGCCATGACCGGGAACTCGGCTTCCTTCTCGTTGTATTCAAGGAGTGCATGGTCGAGGACTTTTTCACGGAACGCGGGAAACTCGAGATCTTTACATTCGTCGAAGCTCATATCGAAGTCGAATTTATGCTTGACCCAATTGCAAGCGGTTCGGATGCCGAACTTTTCGTCGAGCATCGGGGCCCCTTCCGAAAGGTCGTAGCCCGCGACGATCGAGCGGGCCTTTTCGATCAGCATAGTGTCGACCGTTTCGCGTCCTTCTTTTTTCAGGTCACGACCTCGCAGGCTGATCCCCCATCGCGTGTTGACCAACTTGGCCAGTGCGTCCCAGTTCCATTCGTCCTCGTCGGCGTCTTCGGGCAGATTTTCTTCGATCGCGTCGAGGATCGTTCCCTCGATAAGCCGTTCTGCTTGATCTTTGGCAAACGATTCGGCCGCGACGAAGTCCATGTTTCGGAAATCGCGTCCATCGAGTTCGACAGACAAGATACCGCCGGCCCATGTGGCGAATGACTCGGTGCCATAGTCCCGATTGAAAAATTGGCCCAGATAGTGATCGATCTGCTCCTCGACCATTGTCAGAATCAACTGGCGACAATCGGTCCCGTCGAGGATCGCTTGGCGGTAGCCATAGACTCGTTTTCGCTGCTCGTCCATGACTTCATCGTATTCGAGCAGGTTTTTACGAATTTCGAAGTTCCTCTCCTCGACTTTCTTCTGAGCCCCTTCGATTCGTCGCGAGACCATGCGACTTTCGATCGCTTCGCCCTCTTTCATGCCGATTCGGGTGAGGATGTTTTTGACCCATTCGCCGGCGAAGATTCGCATCAGGTCGTCTTCGAGCGAGAGGAAAAACCGACTGCTGCCCGGGTCACCTTGACGACCGCACCGGCCGCGGAGCTGGAGGTCGATGCGCCGCGCTTCGTGCCGCTCGGTACCGATGATGTGAAGCCCGCCAATTTCACGGACTTCTTCTCCCTCGGCCTTCATTTGGTTCTGTTGCTCGATTTCGTTGACCAGGGCATCCCATTCTTCGGGCGGGACGTCGAGTCGAGTGTCATATTTTTCCTGCAACTCGGCCCAGGCCATCGCTTCGGGATTGCCGCCGAGGATGATGTCGGTACCACGACCGGCCATGTTCGTGGCGATGGTCACGGCACCCTTGCGGCCCGCCTGGGCGACAATTTCCGCTTCACGCTGGTGGTGCTTCGCGTTGAGCACTTGATGCTGGACGCCGCGTCGTTCGAGCATACCGGAGATCAGCTCGCTTCGTTCGATCGAGACCGTACCGACGAGGACCGGTCGTCCCGATTTCTCGATACTTCTGATTTTCTCGCGTTTGACGAGCCGCGATTCTCGCTGACCTTCTTCACGGAACTCGACGGCGTCTTCGGTTTCTCGCTCGATCGTTCCTTGCGCCCAGCGGCCGTCGTTCAATTCGATCACGTCGTGACGGTGGATTTGTTCGATTTCGTCGGCGATTGCCGTGTACTTTTCCTTTTCGGTACGATAGATCACGTCGGGGTAGTTGAGCCGCTGCATCACGCGGTTGGTTGGCATCGCGATCACATCGAGTTCATAGATTTTCATGAACTCGCCCGCTTCGGTCATGGCCGTACCGGTCATCCCGCAGATCTTATCGTAGAGCTTGAAGTAGTTTTGGAGCGTGACGGTCGCGAGGGTTTGATTTTCCTCTTTGATCCGGACTCCTTCCTTTGCTTCGACCGCTTGGTGTAGCCCGTCGCTCCAGTTTCGACCCGGCATGAGTCGGCCGGTGAACTCGTCGACGATGACGATCTCGCCGTCTTGAATAACGTAGTTGACGTCCAGTTTGTAAAGGTTATGAGCCTTCAGCGAGTTGTCGATCAGGTGCGGCCACTCCATGTTGCCGGCCGTGTAGAAGCTCTCGACACCGGCGATTTTTTCCGCCTCGCGGATACCCTCGTCCGTCAGGTGGGAGGAGTGTTCCTTTTCGTTGACCTCGAAATGCTCTCCCTTCTTCAACTGGCGGGCTATCTTGTCTGCTTTGGCATAACGGGTAATGTCGTCGTGCGCCGGGCCGGAGATGATAAGCGGCGTTCGCGCTTCGTCGATCAAGATATTATCCACTTCGTCGATGATCGCGTAAGTCAGATGACCTTGCACCTGCTGCATGTTGGGCGGATAACGATCGTCGCCACACGCCGCGTATCGCATGTTGTCACGCAGATAGTCGAAGCCGAACTCGTTGTTCGTTCCGTAGGTGATGTCTGATCGATAAGCCTTTTGACGCTGGTCGCCAGGCATATTCGATTGGATCGCTCCGACGGTCAGACCGAGCGACATATAGATCGGGCCCATCCACTCCATGTCACGTCGGGCCAGATAGTCATTGACCGTGACGACGTGAACCGAGCCGGCCAACGCGTTCAGGTAGGCAGGCAAGGTCGCGACGAGCGTTTTTCCTTCGCCCGTTACCATTTCGGCGATGTTTCCGCTATGGAGGACCATGCCACCGAGTAGCTGGACGTCGTAGTGACGCATGTTGTTCACACGCCAGCCTGCTTCGCGACAGGTGGCAAACGCTTCGACCAACAGGTCGTCGAGCGTCTCGCCCGCGTTGAGCCGACGCCGGAATTTGTCCGTCTGCTCGCGGAGTTCGGCGTCCGACATTTCTTTCATGCGAGGCTCGAGCGCATTGATCGCATCGACTTGCGGCTGAAGCTTTTTGAGGTAGCGGGCGTTTGCCGAGCCGAAAACCGAGGTGACCGATCGCTCGACCAAGCGAGTAATTCCGCCAAAGAAATCGGAAACTACTTCCCAGGTTCGTTCCAAACCATCCATTTTATATTTCTATCTGCTGTTGTGATTTACTGGTATCTGATTGATGAAGCGGCGGCAGGCCATAACCGTTTGCCGAGCGACTTATCTTCCGTTATTCGGCCATTCAGGGGATTTATTCAGAAAACGAATAAAATTCCACCACAGCTCGATTTACGTCTGGATAGGCGCATACCGCGATCTGGGTGCAAAACGACCCAATCATGCAATGTAACCCTAGTAGGGTTTTGGGTCAAGGACGGAACGACCGCAGACTACCCCTCTTTGGGGTTATTGGGTAAGCGGTTTAGAGTCTATATCTTTGCGGCCAGCATTTTCTTGACGTGCTTGAGGTCTTTCGCCGCTTCCGACTTTTTACCGGCTTGCTCATAGGCGGAGGCCCGATTGTAGTAAGAATTAACATGGCCGGGGTTCAAGCGGATTGCTTCGGAGAGATCTTTGATGGCTTGTTCATTGTCGTTAAGAATGCGGTAGACGAGTCCTCGATTGAAATAGGCCTTGGCATAATTTTTATCGACCTTGATCGCTTGTCCATAATCTTCGATAGCACGTTGGAATTGTCCGACCTTGGTACATGCCACACCACGGTGACAGTAGTATTTGGGGACATCCGGAGCAAGTTCGATTGCTTTGGAGTAATCTTCGATCGCTTTTTCGGTTTCACCCAGGGAACCGTGAGCAATACCGCGACTATAATAAGCACGGCTATGTTTTGGATCGAGCTTAGTCACGATATTATAATCCTCGATCGCTTCTTGTAGTCTTTTCGTTTGTACGTAAGCAAGCCCTCGACAGAAATGGGCTTCGATACTGTCCGGATTGAGTTTTATGGCAACCGTATAATCTTTGATGGATTCGTCCAATTTTTTATTGGTCATATAAGAGATGCCGCGATTGACTCTCGCTGTTGCATCGTGTGGATCCAATTGGATGGTCATCGAATAGTCTTCGATCGCTTTTTCATAATCTCCCTCGATGAAATAGACGAGTGCCCGGTTACGATACCCTTTGACGTCTTCGGGAGCCAGTTCGATAACGCGCGTATAGCATTTGATTGCTTCTTCTTTGTGTCCCTGAGATTCGAGCACATTACCCCGGTTTCCGATTGCCTCAATGCAATTAGGATTGATTTTGAGCGCTCTATCAAAATCTTTTAACGCTTTTTGATATTGTTTGCTTCTTGCCAGTAAGATACCCCGTTCGACAAGCGGCGCGGTATCCGTCGAGTCCGCATCGATTGCCACGTTGAGGTCTTGCATCGCAGCATCTTTGTCGTTTTTGTGTTCGTAATAAAGTTTGGCTCGATTGAAGCGGGCCGCCACATAATTGGGGCGGACTTCAATAGCTTTGTTATAGTATTCGATGGCAGAGTCGAAATCTCCTTTTGCACGAAAAACAATGCCCATATTGTAATAGGCAGCCGGTTCGTTCGCGCTGTAGCAAAGAACATTCCGGTAATCTTCAATCGCTTCGTCGAGTCGTCCCAATAGGCGATAAGCGTTTCCGCGCGCAAAGAATGCTTCGGTAAAGCGATTGTTGTATTCAAGGGCCTTGGAAAAGTTATCGATCGCGAGATCGTAGTGTTCACTTTCCAAGCATTGCTGCCCTTTGTAAAACAAACTTTTTTCGTCAAACATATCGAATACTTCAAATACTAAAATTAGAGAACTATAGTTACTGGTTCTGTTCTCAATGCGGGCGAATCAATCCGTCTGGTATAGGTACCGTCATGCAAAATGCTTTGATCGGGACCGTCGTTTTTCGACTCTTCCATGGCGTGGGAAAGTCGCTTTAATACAACAACTTCGTTTTTGTCGTTTGGGCTGATTTCGGTGAACGCAAGGTTCAGCTCAACCATGGTCGGTTCGTTGTTGACAATGAATGTACTTTCTTTGATCGTTTGGCGGAACGTCTCCGCTTTTTTGATGGCAACTTGTGCACCAACGTCGGAATAAATGACTAAGAACTGCTGGCCGGTGTATCTGCCAAGCAGATCGTCCGCGCTGCTTTCTGCTCGTAACAGTTTGGCAAGTTCGATGAGTATCTTGTCCCCCAAAAGGATGCCAAGCCGATTGTTGGTTTCGGTAAAGTCATGTAAGTCAAACAACGCCGCATTCAACTGGCGTGTGTCATGCCGCTTTTTGGCAAACCAATATGCCAATGTGGATTCCATCCCGATCTGGTTATAAAGTTTCGTAAGGTGATCTTCAAGCATGTGAGTATCGATCGCATCGAGACAGTTCTCGTTTCGAGCGATCGCAAGGAATAGCTGGTTATGCACATCCATCAAAATGTGACGAATGACTCGCAACTGATTCAGCTTGTCGAGTAGATACACCATGTTTTTTTGGGGATCCCCCTCGGTCGGCATTTCCTGGATCCGCTTCATCGTTTGAGATAGTTTTTGAGTTTGGATTTCCAAATCGGAAGCCAAATCCAAGGCCATCGCCTGATCCTTCAGGGTATCAAGCCGTTTTTCCAAATCTTCGGCGGCCGCCTTTTGCTCATCCAGATAGACGACACAATCTTCGATGAGGCTCTCTTGGGATGTGTTGAGTAAATCTTGAGTCGGATTCTCTTGTTCGCTGCGAAGGGCCGTGTCGACCGACGTCATGCGCATGCCGGTCTTGATCGCGGCAATGACCAACTTGAGGATGGAAGTCTCGACGAATTTCTCGCTCAGATCCCAGTATTCCGGATCGGTCGGGTCGAGCATGTCGGAGACTTCATAGTCCAGCTCGATTTCCTTTTCGCCCTCGGGTTCTTCGGTAACGACTTGTTCAACTTCAAAATCGTCGTCTTCCGGAGCGTCGTCGAGCAACTCGCCCAAGTGGTTTTCCAAGTCGGTCGCGGCAAGAAATCCTTCATCACGAGAACGGGATGGTGTAACATATGTCAGCGCATCCCAAGCGTCGGCGAACGTGGGCGGGCCAACGCCAAGCCGGATTGCCAGCCACGCACCAAGCGCAATGTTCATTACAGCCAGTATAAGGGTCAAAATGACCACAACCCTATCTCCTCGCGCGAAGGATGCCTAGAAATCGTTTTCTAACCTCTAACAGCCCTTTTTTACGACATCTTGTGGTTCTTCGATGCATCCACCACAAGATATGGGCTGTCGAAAAGTATTAAGAAACGGTTTCTAATATGCACCTGAAGTGTAGCTTATGTCTTTCGGGTTCGAGCTTGGAAAATAGGGTATAAAACGCCAAATTTTCGGGTTGGCGAGTGTGTACGAATGCCCCAAAAGTTGGTAAAGAAAAAAGTGGCAAAATTCATCGAAAAAGCTTGCGAGTCATGTACCGATTTGGTACCATAAAAGCGCTGGTGGTTGACGGATGTGAACTACCGCTTCAAAAGGAAATAGATTTCATAGTAAAACGATTTCTTTTTGGATTTGGATCAAAACAAAAAATGGTCCTCTGTCGAGCTTCGTGCATACGACGCACTAAATTGGAGAGCCGATACGTTGCCCGTTGGGTGCCTTAACGTTGAGGTCGGCCGCGTGTAGGGCCGTGTACCG
>JASFHG010000127.1:0-8588 GCA_050123355.1 Planctomycetia bacterium | reverse complement strand
CCTTCGATAGATTCCAATCGGACCAGGCTCATGCCCAGCTTGTTCGGTCGATGTGGAGCACGGGTTGCAAACACACCCTGTTCCTCGTCAGACAGGTAAGGTTTCAACTGGAGGCATGTCTTTTCCGATCCGTGAAAGTAGAAGAACAAAAAAACGTGCGAGAAACCTGCCAGCCCTTTTAAGCCGTCAACATATTCCTCGTCCAAAACGACGGTCCCTTGGATCCCGCTACTGAAAACCGGTTGGACCGGGATTTTGTGTAGCTCTTTGTGTGGCGACCGGATAACACCGATCGGCTGAAAGACTACTTTTTCTTCCTTCATGGAAAGTTACTCCTTTAAAATTTTGCGTAAGATCGGTTCGAGGTAGTCGGCCATGCGTTGCATGCCGAGGTCGGAGGGGTGGGAGTGGTCGACGGTCGCTTCACCGTCGGGGCCGAGCAGCGGTTCGCCTTCGACGTAACCGAGGTTTCTGACGCCCGCCTTCAGGAGGTTTTGGTACGCCTTTTTAAAAGCGGCCCGACGCGCCACCAAGTCCTTATTGATCTTCTCCAGCAAAAACGCGTCGGCGTATGTCCGATCTTCGACCAAGACGATCGGCGTCTCGGGCCGCGCCTTGCGGAGCAGTTTCACCAGCGGTTCGGTCCGTTTGGCGACCATCTCCGCGTTCATGTTCGGAAGGCAATCGACCACGTACATCGCGGCGTCCAGCTCGGTCATGAGTTGAGCAACCGGTAGGTCCATCGTGCCGTTGCCCGAAAAGCCGAGATTGACGACCGGCCGATCGAGCCGGCGGCCCAGGATCGAGGCGTGCGCCATGCCGGGCCGCGAGGCACATGCTCCCTGCATGATCGAGGTGCCGTAGAAAACGATCGGTTTTTTCTCGCGAGGGTCGAGCGGCTCGAACGAAGCGTCCTTCGCCACGCCGATATCGAGCGAATCGACACCGTTGTACAGCGGCAAGTACAACATATACTCGCGACGCTCTGAAGTCAGGCCTTTGACCAGGGTCTCTTTCACGTTTTGCGATTTGGGACGCGTGACACCGAGCCATCGCCATCGGCCGTCATGTTTCACGTAAAGATCCACGCCCGAGACTCCGGTCGCCGGCATGTGAGGCATCGCGACCTTTTTGCTGTGCAATCGATAGCGGACGTCGATCTGTTTCGCGTCGGTCGCAAAACGAACGACCATCCCGGCCGAGCTGCGGCTCAAATTCCACACGGACTTGCGGACCGTTTTTTGGGCCTTGCCCGGGAATCGGTCGTAATAGCGGAGCGTATCGTCCCATCCGCGGCCCTCCGGTTCCCACTGGGTCGCATCGTACCAGGCGATCTCGCCTTCGACTTTCGGCGTCACGGCCGCCTGGGCATGGCCGAGCATCGAAGTGAAAAGGAGAACGGATACGGTAAACAACAAGCATCTTTTCAGCATGGTTTCACTCCGGAGAGAGGCGGGGCTTTTAGAGGGGAAGAATCAATTTACTTGAAAATCTTGCGGCGGGCAACCTGGAACAGCATCAGCAAAAGCAGGATACTCAGGGACAGGCATGTGGTCGGTTCCGGCACTTCCAGAATCGTATGATGCAGGGCGAGGCCATACAACGCACCGATCTCCTTTAGGTCCGCTTCGGTCGTGCCGGGATGGGCACCAAACTCGGCAACCACCGAGCACGAGGCGTTAAGAGTCGTATCACGCGTCGCCCATTTATGTGCCATGCCTCCATGGACAATCTCGAGCTCCTTTTCTTGGATCCCCGGCAACAACACGGCCATGTTGTTTTGAAACGTCTTTTCAGGATCGTCGTTAATGATATGATAATAATCCGGATCGCTCCAAGGGCCGAAGTAGCCATGGAAATCAAGGAAATAATCCGTGCCGCCGGTATACAAAAATTCGTCAAAGGGCAAATCCGCCAGAATCGCCTGATAGATCGTCTCCAGTTGGGTCATATTAAACCCAGTCGTGTTGCCCCAGTGTCGGTTGGTATCTTCAGTGGAATTTTCCGGAGTGCTGCGATAGTAGCCTGCGTATCGCCCATCCATATTTACCATCGGATAGACGTAAAACTCGGCCGACGCGAGCAGTTCTTCCGCGGCCGGTGCTCCGCTGAGCAGAAAATCGAGCATCCCTTCCAGGCCGAAGCTTCCGAGCGTCTCGCAAGCATGGTTGCCGCCGACCAGCACCACTTTCGTCTTGTCGCCGGTCGCGGCCGGGTTGGTGATTTTGAAGGCGTAAAGGTCTTGCGGATCGACCGTTCGTCCGCAATCGTCCACCCCGCCGGCACTTTGCCCGATGATCAAGTCGGCGGATGCCGAGGGAGTCGGCGAGACGTAAGGGTTACTCTTGATCGAATCGACGTAATTCGTCATCCGAGAAACCGGATACGGCAAGGAATAGGCGACGTAAACGCTGTCTTGTGTGAAGGGGGTATTGTTGCTGAAACTGTAAGTGTTTCCGACAATGCCGGCGTTATCGAAGTAGTGCCAGTTCACTTGGTCATAGCTGTAGACAAAAACGTGGTCCGACAGATCGCCGAGAAACTTGGTGCTGTTCATCGAGAAATCGACCTGCTGCCCATTGACCCCTGCCGCGTTGAAATAGAACCAACGATAATGATCGGCATAGTTGATCGGGTAGCCGGTCTTGGTCCACGTCTTTCGCCCGACGAGCTGGACCTGATTGCCGTTGACCGTGGTATTGGCCACGTCGAGCGAGCCGCTGTCGAACTCTTGCGAGAAGGTGATCCCGGCCATCGCAACGGGCGAAAACGCGACGAAGAGCAAGCCGATAGCGAAAGCGGACACGAAAAAACAGCGGGAACGAGGTTGCCGGATCATGGGGATCTCTACCTTACGAAAAAACGTTGCGGTGCAGGCTCATTAAAACAAGCATTCCTTGCCAAAAAAGGGCCTCCTAAACCTTTATTATGAGCACCGTTCTTTGTACTGTAAAGGTTTTTGCCTGCCCCCCATTAAAAATGGCGGTAGAAAGGAGACAAAAATATCGCAAAACAGAGATTTTGGGCCAAAAAGAGGGGGAGGATAGAAAGACCGCTTAAAAGCAACATGCCCACGACCGATCAGACCGTGGGCATGAGAAATACGCAAGATTGTGGTCGGATTTAACCGATCAGGCGTTCCACCGATGCCAGGAGGCGATCCAGCGGGAACGGCTTATGGAGATAATCGTCGACCCCGAGCACCTCGGCGTAGGCCTTGTGGCGGCTGCCTTCGTTGGCGGTGATCATGATAATCTTCATCGGGACAGGCCGAGTGCGGCGAAGCTTCTCGAGGACGAGGAACCCGCTCCGTTTCGGCATCATCATGTCGAGAATCACCAAGTCCGGATTTTCTCGTTCGGCCAGCGCGAGGCCTTGGTTGCCGTCGCGGGCACACATGACGTTATAGCCACGCGTCGATAGCGCGATACGGAGTGATTCCAGAATTTCCAAATCGTCATCGACTAACAGAATTTGTTTCTTTTCCTTTGCCTGTTCCTCTGCCATGGAGTGCTCCTTGTTGGGTGGGACTTAGAGATATCTCTTATATCTTGATATTGATGGAATGGTGTGGTTGCTCGAACCGGCTCCGCAAGAGCCTATTGGTCGAATGTTCCAATTATACGTAGTTTGGAGATGCCGACGAGTGGTCATCTCTGTTCTTTTCGACAAATTCGGCCGAGTACCTCAAAAATAAGCCAAATTAGGGTCCTGTTGCAAGGTCAAATTGACCACCGAATTGGGGTAATTTGGTAGAGATAGACAAAATAGGGGGCATTGAAATGCCGATACTTTCAATAATGAACCGGGGAATGTGCATCTAATGGGGGGATCGCTGATTCTGTATGAAAGGTGAATAATCGTGTGTAGTTAGCTCGATTATGCCCGCCCGAAATGGCGCCCCTATCACGCGGCGGATCCAATTTTTCTAACAAAAGTTCGCATTTGACGCCGCAAATACTCAGAATATAATGGAACTAGATTTGTCTCCTGTCCCGATCTTGAGGATTTTTGATGGCTATACCTGTCCAATGCCCTTATTGTGTCCGCCGCTTTCAAGTGGATGATTCCTTGGGTGGAAAAAAAGTGAAGTGTGCCTGCGGCCAAGCGGTCGAGGTACCGGCCCGAACGGCTATGTCCGATCTGTTGGATTCCGAGCTCAACGTCGAAACGAACCCGGTGATCTGCAACGATCCGGGCGAATGGGCGGAAGCGGTAGGTGCCGATCCGGAAATTGCCGAGCGACTTCAGAAACGGTTGCGTCCGAAAGCAAGCAGCAATGCCAACTTCATGATGGGCATCATCGGTGCTATTGCTGCCTTGCTTTTGATTATTGGTCTGGCTGCCATCATGCTCCGCGCTTAACAATCGCGATCCTCGCTCTAGAAAATTTCCGGGAAAGAGTAAAAGTATATGGAAAAGCAAAAGCATGTCGGTATCCTGGGAATTGGTGTCGTCGCGGTCGATGACGTTCTCTACGTCGAGCGTTATCCCGAAGCGGATCAAAAGGTTCGCGTTCTGCGCCGGCGGCGTTGCCTGGGTGGCCAGGCAGGGCGGGCGCTCGTTACGGTGGCTCGCCTGGGTGGCGTGGCACAATATGCGGGCACGCTGTGGCATGACGACCTTTCTCTGATTGTGCTCAAACGGTTCGATGTGGAGGGGGTTTCCGCGGCGCATGCGGTTTTTCGTGAAGATGCCAAGCCGTGCCACTCGACGATCGTCGTGGACGAGAACTCGCACACGCGAACCATCTTCGGCCATGTGACAGGCTACTTTGGCCCTGATCCTCAGCTTCCCTCGGAGGAAGTGATCTCGGGAGCGTCCGTGTTGTTGATCGACCATCACGGCGTCGAAGGATCGTTACGAGCGGCACGTATCGCACGGGCAACCGGGGTCCCGGTCGTCGCCGATTTTGAACGAAACACGGGCGGACCGTTCGACGAACTGATGGAGCAGATCGACCACATGGTCTTCCCGTATGGGTTCGTGAAAAGGGAAGGATACGACAACGGCAAGGGGCCCGAGGAGGCAGTGCGGCAACTACTCCAAAAATATGGAGCGACCGTTGTCATAACCTGTGGAGCGGACGGGGTATGGTATGCCGAGCCGAACACGCCCGAGCCGCGACACTTCAAGGCGTTTGAAATCACGCCGTTCGATACCAACGGATGCGGCGACATCTTTCACGGGGCTTATTGCGTTGCCCTGAGCGAAGGGCTCGATCTGCACGAGCGGGTCGGTTTTGCCACGGCAGCCGCGGCTCTGGGCGCGACCCAACTCCGCGACTCGCAAAACGTCCCCCACCGCGTCACCGTCGACCGATTTCTTGAAGATGCGGGTTAGTGTTTTTGTCCGGAAACCTTTCGCAGCCCACTCTTTAGCCGTCGAGCTTGCTCGTCGCTTGAATTACTCGAAATCAGGGTCTTGAAATACTCAAAAAGCGACGAGCAAGCTCGACGGCTAAAAGTTCGGAAACAATCCGCTCAATTCCTACACAATTCCCCGTTTTGGCGGTATAATAAGAGGCATGTATACCCTGCCCACAAAATACCGATCTTTCTTGCTTGGCGGCCTGGCCATAGTCCTCTGCTGCGTGGTGGCCGGGTCGGTCGAGGCGGGAGTGATCGTTTTCTCGAACAAGACGAAACAGCCGGTCACGTTCATCATAGGAAACGATGCGAAAGACACCGAGTCGCACAAAGCATATCGGATCACTGCGGGGGACGTTCTGTCGGTCCCGGTGTCGAAGGAAAAAATGGTTTGGTTCGACGCCATGCAGCAACCGCTCGTGCCGGTGAAGGAAGGCGAAAAACCGGCCCGCGATATTAAGAGTGCAAAAGTTGCGATCAATTCGATCTATCTCTTCGACCGCAACGTTTTCAAGGACAACGGGGCGGTGAAGCTCAAACACTTCTTTTCGGCGGCCAAAGCTGCCGAACCTAAGGTCCGGCAGCCGGGTGATCTCGACAAGGTCTTCGAGATCCCGATCATCATCCTCGTCGACGACGAAGAGCCGCGCAAGCGAGAACTTTGGGAACGCGACCTGCGCAATCGGATGAAGCTGACCTCGGATCTTTTTGAAAAAACGTGTCGCATCCGGTTCAAAATCGTGAAGGTCGATACCTGGGAAACCACCGATGGTCAGACCAATTTCGAGAAAACGCTCAACGAGTTCCAAGCCCGTGTGAGGCCGGAGCCGGGCGTCGCAATCGCGATCGGCTTCACCAGCCAATACGAAGTACAAAATCGAAAACAATTTCACATGGGCGGGACGCGAGGAATACTCTATCCTTATATCCTGATCCGTGAATGGTCGAACCATGTCGGAAAATCGGAGCGGCTCGAGATCTTGATTCACGAGCTGGGTCATGTCTTCGGGGCGACACACACGCCGGACCAGTCGTCCGTAATGCGACCGGTAACCGGCGACAAGCAGTCGAACGCACGCGGGTTCCGGATCGGGTTTGATCCGTTGAACACCTTGGCGATGTACCTCCTTTGCGAAGCGGTTCGTTTTGAAGGGGTGCGACACATACACCAACTTTCACCGGCAGCGAAGACCAAACTGGTCAGCGTCTACAAAGAGCTTGAGCGGCGGTTCCCGAGCGACCCGTCGGTGGCACGCTACCGGCTCATGATGGAGCAGTTCGGCCAATTTCAACTCAAGTCTGAAGAAATAAAACAAATACGCCTCTCCCACTTGCAACACGACAAGACTACACTCAAAGCGACCGCCATGGTCGTGCGCATGATCGCATTACAGGCACGACAACTTGACTCGGTTACGTCGGATGAGCGTTTCGAAAAATGCATTCAAGCGGCGGCCGATGCGGTCAAGGACCTTCCCGCCGGGCTGGCCGAGCGTGCGATGGCGATCGGGATCGGGATCGCGCTGGACTCGTCGGGCCAACTCCGCGACCTGCCCGGTTTTCAAGAGATCTACGATCAAATTGTCCCGCCGGAACAACGAAAAAAGAACCGAAAAACGATCGGCAAGCTCAGCATCCGCGGCGAAACGGCTTGGGCGGATCAATTTGCGGTCACCATGGGGAAATGTTTCCTTTTGAGCCCGTCCGAAAGTCAAGTGGAGGCGTTCGGCCGGTGGTGGAATCCGAAAGACGGCCAAACGACGGCCGACCTGCGCGATCTGGCGATCAACATTGCGGCCGCGCGATTCGCCACGCTGATGATGGTTGAAAAAATCTCGCCCAAGAAGATAGCCAAAAAGTTCGACATCGACGAAATCTTACCCAACGAGTCGTTTTTCAAGGCGATCGACAAGCCGACGGATCTGAAAACGCTGAAAGAACGCTTCGGCGGCCCCGGCGATCCTCGATTTCAGAAGTTGTTGATCTCGATTTATCGTCAGACGAGCTTGCAGGAAGAAGAGTAGACGGTATAATCGACGCCATGATCGAATTGAACCAAGTAACTCGACGATTCGGCGAAAAAGTGGCGGTCGACCAGATGTCGTTCACGACGACGCCCGGCAAGCTGTTCGCCTTCATCGGGCCCAACGGTGCCGGCAAGACCACGACGATCAAGATGATGGTCGGGTTGCTTCGGGCCGACGAGGGGACCGTGACGATCGGCGGCTTCGATACCGTGACCCAGCAGCAGAACGTGGCCGAGATCCTCGGCTACGTGCCGGACGAGCCAAACCTCTACGAAAAACTCTCCGGCCGGGAGCTGCTCGAGTTTGTTGCCCAGCTTCGCAGCATCCCCGACAAGGAAATCGACGACCGGATCCAAAAGCAAGTCGATTACTTCGAGTTGGGCGGGTTCTACGACCAACTGATCGAAACCTACTCCCACGGCATGCGACAGAGGCTCGCGTTTGCGACGGCCGTCATGCACGACCCGAAGGTGCTCATCGTCGACGAGCCGATGGTCGGCCTGGACCCGAAAAGCATGCGGCTGGTCAAGGACCTGCTCCGCACCCAAGCGGCCGACGGGGCGACCGTTTTCCTCTCGACCCACACTCTGGCCATCGTCGAGGAGCTGGCGGATCAGATCGGGGTGGTCTGTCATGGTCAACTCCGCTATTACGGCACCCGGGACGAAATTGAGCATGAACTTCGCGACTCGAACTTGTCGCTCGAAGAGTGGTTCTTGCGGTTGACGAAGTAGGTTTGGTAGTTTCTTCCGCACCATTGAACCAAAATAGGCCCTGTTTCGCAGTCCCAATTTCGGCTTGGAACTTGGGATAATAACGTTTATTAAGACGACGGTGCGGAAGCACCTCCCCAAAAGTACCCTCTTGAAAAGAGCCCCCGTTGGGGGTATGCTGGTATTTGTTGGGATTTCTTCTCTTTTTCCATTATCGCGACCCATTATTTTACCATGATGCCAGAAAAACTTGGGCCATATCGTCTTGTTCGCCGCCTGGGACGCGGAGGGATGGGGACGGTCTATGAAGGGGTCCATGTCGAGACAAACGAACGGGCCGCGGTCAAGTCGCTGGCGGCCGACCTGGGGAGCGAGGCCGATTTCCGAAAGCGGTTCGGCCAAGAGATCGAGACCCTGCGCCGCTTGCGCCACCCGAGCATCGTTCGGCTCTTTGGGTTCGGCGAGCAGGACGGGCAACT
>JASFHG010000126.1:0-8626 GCA_050123355.1 Planctomycetia bacterium | reverse complement strand
ACTTTCTAGCTTGAAAGCCGCTTTTCATCCTTACACAGCTTATACTCAAAGCTATCGATCAGGGCGATCCAGCTTGCTTCGATGATATTTTCGTTGACGCCGACCGTGCCCCACAGCTCGCTTTCGTCTTGGCTTTCAATGATGACACGGACGCCCGCCGCCGTAGCCGCTTCGCTATTGATGACACGCACCTTGTAGTCGACCAAGTGCATTTTGTTCAGTTGCGGATAGTCGTTACTCAGCGCTTTTCGTAAAGCCGCGTCAAGCGCGTTGACCGGACCATCTCCTTCGGCCACTTCGTGATAGACCTTTTCGCCTACCCGGATTTTGATCGTCGCCTCGGTGATCGTCTGGCCACTTTCGTCCACGCCCACGTCAACGTGCCATCGGATTCGCTCGAAATGCTTCTGAAAAGTCCCGGCACATCGCTGGACCAGCATGTCGAACGAAGCCTCGGCCGCTTCGAACTGGTAGCCCACGTTTTCCAACGCGACAACCTTCTCCAGAATCTTGTCCATCAGCTCCTTATCGTCCTGGAGGTCATGCTTGGAGGTCAACTGCTTGATGTTCGACCGGCCGGAGAGTTCGCTAACGAGGATCCGGCGCTCGTTCCCGACCAATTCGGGTGAGATATGTTCATAGCTGGCCGTATTTCTTGCAATCGCGCTGACGTGCATCCCGCCCTTATGGGCAAACGCACTCGAGCCGACAAACGGCTGGTTCGTGCGGATGTTCACATTGGCCGTCTCGTAGAAGAAACGAGAAAGCTCGGTCAGATGAACGATCTTCTCCGGCGAGAACACTTCATAGCCATCACATTTGACGCCCAGGTTACCAATGATGCTGACCAGGTCCGTGTTACCACACCGCTCGCCAAAACCGTTGATCGTCCCTTGCACATGGGTCGCACCTGCCTCGACGGCAATCATCGCATTGGCAACCGCCAGATCGCAGTCGTTATGGCAATGGATCCCAATCGACATGCTACACTTTGCAACTACATCGGCCATGCTTTTCGAAATCTCACACGGCATACTGCCGCCATTTGTATCACACAGCACGAGCGTCTTCGCGCCCGCCTCGGCCGCCGTTTGGAGAACTCGGATCGCGTACTCGGGATCGTCTTTCCAGCCGTCGAAAAAGTGCTCGGCGTCGAAGATGACCTCTCGCCCTTCGGCGACCATGAACTGAACACTGTCGGCAATCATGTCAAGGTTTTCGTTCAAGTCGGCACGAATCACCTCTTTCACCTGGAAGGCGGACGACTTGCCGACGAGCGTGATAACCGGTGCCTGGGAATCGAGCAGCGCACGCAGGCCCACGTCATCGACCGCCTTGACTCCTTTGCGTCGAGTCATACCAAACGCGCAAATCTTTGCACTGGCAAGGTTCAGCTTCGCGACTTCCTGAAAAAAATTGAAATCTTTTTCGTTCGAGCCTGGATACCCACCCTCGATGTAATCGACGCCAATCTCGTCAAGCCGCTCGGTTAGAAGCAGTTTATCTTGGAGCGAAAACGCGATCCCTTCGGCTTGGGTCCCGTCACGAAGTGTCGTGTCATAGATTTCAATTCGTTTCATTTTTCGTAGGGTGCGTCGTAACGCATCTTTTCTTTTAAATAGTTTTCAATCATGTTTTTTGTATCAAGCCGAAATTGAGGCGCAGCCTCTATTTCGGTTCAACAACAGTTTTCTTATCACTCTCTACTCTCGAATCTCCTTCGAATCGATCTCCTCGCGAAGCTTGGCAATGGCCGCATCGAGCGACATCGAGCCGAGATCCCCTTCACGCCGGTCGCGGACCGCGACCTCACCGGTCTCCACCTCGCGAGAACCAACGATAAACATATAAGGTATCAGAGCGAGCTGGCCGTCACGGATCTTCGCACCGATTTTTTCCGGCCGATAGTCGCCAGTGACACGAATGCCCGCCGCGAGGAGCTTCTTCTCGACCTCGCGACCGTACTCCTCGAACTTTTGGCTGACGATCAGCACGCGGACCTGCTCGGGAGCGAGCCAGAGCGGGAACGCGCCGGCAAAGTGCTCGATCAGCATGCCGGTAAACCGCTCGAAGGAACCAAACGGAGCGCGGTGGATCATCACCGGCCGGTGCGGCTGGTTGTCCGGACCGATATACTCCAGGTCAAACCGATCGGCACTCGGCAGGTTGTAGTCAAGCTGCACGGTCCCCAGCTGCCACTCGCGACCGATGCAATCGTTGGCGACAAAGTCCGCCTTCGGGCCATAGAACGCCGCCTCGCCCACTTCGATATCGAGGTTCGGCAACCCCAGATCTTCGCAAACCTCCTTCAACGCGGCCTCCGCCTTGTCCCACACGGCCGGATCGCCGACATACTTATCACTGTCCGGATCGCGAAAACTCAACCGAACTCGATAATCCTTCAACCCCAGAGTGCTCAGCACATCCTGAGTCATCTCGATGCAACCGCGGAACTCAGTCGGCACCTGCTCTTCGGTACAGAAGATGTGAGCGTCGTCCTGAGTAAACCCGCGAACCCGAGTCATCCCGTTGAGCTCGCCCGATTGCTCGAAACGATGAACCAAGCCAAATTCCGACAAACGCAACGGCAGGTCTCGATAACTATGCGGCTTCGACTGATAGACCTTGATATGATGCGGGCAGTTCATCGGCCGCAGGAGATAACGGTCCCCGTCAGGCATCTCGATCGGCGGAAACTGGCTGTCAGCATAGTAAGGGTAATGGCCCGAGGTCTCGTACAACTCGACCCGACCGATCGTCGGGGTGTTGATTGGCTGGTACCCTCGCTTGAGCAACTCGCCGTGGAGGTAGTTTTCCAACTCACGACGTAACGCAGCCCCCTTCGGCAACCACATTACCAACCCGGACCCGGCCTCCGGGTCGATCAAGAAGAGCTCGAGCTGCTTCCCGATTACACGGTGGTCCCGCTTCTTCGCCTCTTCGAGCCGCTCGATATACTCCTTAAGTTCCTTCTTGCTGAACCAGGCAGTCCCATAAAGCCGCTGGAGCTGCTGATTCGCCGCGTCCCCCTTCCAATACGCCCCGGCAATCGACATCAGCTTGCACGCCCCGATCGCACCGGGACTCGGGATATGCGGCCCTCGGCACAGGTCGATAAACTCGCCCTGGCGGTAGAAACTGACCGACTCCTCCTCACTAAGCCCTTCTTCAATATGCTGGGCCTTGAGTTCCTGGCCCAAGTCGCGGCACATTTTTATCGCCTCGTCGCGCGACATCATCACCCGCTCGAACGGCTCGTCCTCTTTGATAATTTTCTTCATCTCCGCCTCGATTTTCGGGAAATCTTCGTCGGAAATTGATTCCTCCAAGGCGAAATCGTAGTAGAAGCCGTTATCGACGGTCGGCCCGAATGCGAGCTCGACCCCCTTGAACACCCGCATCACAGCCCGGGCCATCACGTGAGCACACGAGTGCCGCATCACGTCCAAGGCCTCCGGATCCCGCTTGGTGATCAGCCGTAGAGCGACCTCCCCCTCTTCAGGGAGCAGAGTATCAGCACCGACCTGCTTGCCGTCGACTTCCGCACAAATGGTCGCCTTCGCCAAGCCCGGCCCGATCTCGGCCGCCACGTCGATCGGGCGGACGCGTTGTGAAAATTCGAGTATGTTACCGTCTGGGAGTTTTACTTTAAGCATGTTTTCTTGGAGAGTTGAGGTTGCACCCCTCTTGAGGTGGCCGTCAATACCTAGGACGCACCATAAAACCTCGGTCACTCGCCCCCCGCAGCCACGGAAAAGGGCCCTTTTCTCGCCTGGCCCGGGCAAAGTGATCTCTATAAAGGGTAAGGAGATAAGTATATTCCCTTGGTTCGCCCTATTCAATAGGAAAAGTCCCCATCCCCACTTGACGATCCGAAACCGATATGGCAAAGTTAAACTTTCCCATACGGGCTTGACGAAAAGGTATTCCATTACCGCTTCACTCTCGGAAGGGTAGAACTCACGGGCGATTAGCTCAGTTTGGTTAGAGCACTAGCTCGACAAGCTAGGGGTCACTGGTTCGAGTCCAGTATCGCCCACTTTACTTAAGTCCTTGTCTTGAAATAGGATACATGAACTGCCAATGGGTGGTAAGTAAGAAGCTCCACGCGTTAAATCCGGTAGTAATCCAGTAAAATCCGGTAGAGCTCGCGAGGAGGATATCTGCCATGTCGAGGCGTAAGCAACGCAAGCCGTCGTATCGTCTGCACAAGCCGGCCCGATCAAGCTTTTGTCCAGGTTGACGGAAAGGCCATACTTACACACCCTTCGCCTGGAAACCAAAAACTGTTTTTGCAAATTTTCAACTGCCGTCTATTCTACACAGGGCGAACTTTTTATGGAAGTTGTTTATTGCACTTAACTTCATCTCTTCTTGGTTTCACGAAAATCCGGCGGTTCGGCCAGGGTGAAGAGGATTACCTCTTCGCCGGTGGTGGTGCTGATATCGTGGTGTAGGCTCAATACTTTGACTTTGGTGACCTCTTCGACCATGGTTTCCAGAACCGGGCGCGCGGTTTCGACAAGGTGGGTGCGAACTTGCTTGAGCAGATCCCGTCCCTTTTCTGCCGGCAATGACTCGACAAGATGTTTTTCAGCGGCGGTCAACACGCCCTTCAGACGCACCACGAGAAGGTCATCGAGCATGTGGGTGCGAATGTCTTTAGGACCTCGGCCCATATAGTCCTGTTCAAAATGACTAACTCCTTCACAGATAGCGGCTTCGATTTCTCCGGGCGTTTTCATTGCGGCACCCCCCTGAACGGATTGGTGTTCAAGCGAAAGTCTTTATAGTTAAAAGAGCATATAGGCAAGATAGAATATTAAATTATCCAATGCAATCCAAGCAAAGTGATAATAAATACTACTAAATGATACCAAATGCACCAGAAAAGGAAAAGCCCCCTTGTATTCCCTGATTGGTAGGGTATGATACAAACAGTGGATGAGTTGTAGTTTCATTAATTGCGACTTTGCCAACAAAACTGTCGGATGACTAGATAGAGAGCAGCCCGGATATGCCGGTGGGCTCGTTAATGAGTAAGCCGACGTGGTCGAATACCTTTTGGTGTTCCGCCACGTCGGCTTTTTTTGTTCTTGACACTTTTACCACGCAGGAAAAATCCATGGAAAAACTCAATTTAACCATGGCGGAGCAAGTCGCCCAGGCGATCAAGGTCTTCCAGGAGCAACGGACCGGTTATCCGCCCAAGGCCGTGACTGTGGTTCTTAGCGATGACACGTTGGTTGTCACGTTGCACGAAGCGTTGTCGCCTGCCGAGAAGGACCTCTCCAGCACTCCCGAGGGTGCCGCTCAAGTGCAAGAGTATCATCGACAGCTTTTCGTTGATTCTGTCGACTTGTTGCGGGAGGAAATCAAACGCATTACGGGAGTTGCGGTAGGTGAAGCTGCCGCGGAAATTGAGACAGCGACAGGTGCCATCGTTCATGCATTTACAACCGGCACAATGGTGCAAGTGTTTCAGCTTTCCCGCAGCATTCCTGCGGAGATCTGGAACAAGAGCGGCTAAGCGATTCGTCGCAAAGCAAGGAGGATTTGCCATGTTAGTCTTATCGAGGAAAAATCAGGAATCGGTCGTTATCGGAGGGACGGATGGCTTTCATCGCCTGCTCAAAGTCACCGTACTTGCTATTCAAGGCTCGAACGTGAAGCTGGGCTTCGAAGTCGATCCCGACATTCCGGTCCATCGCCTTGAAATATGGGAACAAATCAACGCCGAAAGCCGGCTTTCGCATGTGAAGTAAGGCAAATAAAAGAAAGTAGAGACCAGTGGAACGGCAATCTTGAAACGACATGAAGTTTCGAGAAGGTTGTTCATGGGGGCTGCTGGTCATTCACCGATTTAAATATTTGGCGCGGATCTATCGACGTCGGCGACCAAACTCAGGAGCATTTTTTTAAACGAATCTATTTGGATATAATAAATCACAATTCTTTCAGTATTACTCCCTATCGCAAGCCGATGGCATCACAAGAATATAGTACACCATTTCAGTGATTTATTCATATTGCAATAACGCACATCTGGTTCGGTTGTTAGCCCGGTAAAGTGCTGGCTAGAGCTTTGCGGTAGGTTCTATTGATAGCTGCATTTTAAATGATCCTTACGCGGTCGCAAAACGCGGCAGTACCGGCCGGATTTTGCTGGTTTTCCGGCTTCAGAACGATCATTAGAAATGCAGCTGTCAATAAATAGATAGGTAATGAATCATGTCATCAGTAGACCAACTTGTTCAGCGGCTCTCTGCGGAGGTCGCGGCCGTAACGGAGCGGGTTCATCAGCTCCAAAACAAGGCGGCCAAAGGCTTTCTTGACCAGGAGCAACGGTTCGTACATTTCATTGCTCTAGCGGATCGTATCCACGTGATCTTGCAACCACGCATCGAGGCGTTCACCAAGTTGAACGTCTTCAAGAACATTAAGCAGAAAGTAAGCCTAGAGCTCAGAGGGCCCGCGAGCCGTGGTTTTCACGGGAGAACGACAACGCTCTCGGTCCCTTCTTCCGATGTATGTTCGGGGAAGGTGGAGCTTTCCTTTCGCCTTGGCCATGACGGCCCTATAGAAAACGCCATCATGGACTATCACCTGGAGATTCTTCCCATTTTCATAAAGTTCGACAGCCACGATCAACTGGTCATCCCGATCGACAAACCCAACGAGGATTCCATCGCTGCGTGGATCAATGATAAGCTCGTCGGTTTCACTCAAACCTACTTCGAGATGTACTTTACGGAACAATATCAGACGGAGAGTTTCGTGGTGGATCCTGTGATGAACCTCCGATTCCCGAGAGCGTTTGCCGCGGGAGAAAAAGAATACAAGGAACAGACTTACTATTTTTATACGGACGAGTCGTTGGAGGCATTCGAAGATGCCCCGTCGGAGTATGTCGAGACCTATGACGAGACGGTCGCCATTGGGTTAAACACTACCCACGTTGAGACAGACCATGACCAACACGAAGGAAGAGAGCCATGATAAAACGATTCCTTCAACGGTTTTGGAAGACGGGAATGCTGTCCACGTTTCTCGCCGGCTTGTTTGCCTTACTTCCGATCGTAATCACCATCGGCATTATGGCCTGGGTTGGTGGCGTGCTCAAGGGATGGCTCGGTCCGGATAGTTTCGTAGGAAATGCCTTAGTTCAGACGGGGCTTCAATTTGTCACCAATCCGACCGTAGCGACTATTCTCAGTTGGATTGCTGTTTTGATTGGCATCTGGCTTTTGGGAGTTTTGCTGAAGTCGGTGGGGAAGAAAAGAATCGAAAGAGCGTTTAACGCCATGATGGAACGGATCCCGCTGGTCAACATTCTCTACCGGCCGGTTGCCCAAGTCGTCGAACTGTTGCAACGCGAGCCGAACGATACCATGCAGGGGATGAGTGTTGTTCACTGTGCCTTCGGAGACAAAGAAGGCGGCGGTTTTCTGGGACTGCTCGTTTCCGATCAGGTCTATCGCTTCAACGGTCAAGTGAGTCAGATCGTTTACATACCGACCTCGCCAGTGCCGATGTCGGGAGTGGTCATTTTCGCCGCGGTCGACTCGGTTCAACGCGTGGACATGCCGGTTGACGACCTGCTGAAAATATGCCTCTCCATCGGGGTGATGTCCTCGCAGGTGATCCCCAAACAATACGTTGTCTCGCCAGAGGAGCTGGAACAAGCGAAGGACTGCCTGATAGATTCTCACGTGACGGGGGCTACTGCTCATACCAACCCTGAGACGGTTGGCATGCTTAAAACCGATCCAAAGTAAGGAGAAATATCATGATTAAACCTAAAAAACAACAGGCACCCATTAGGATTCGTATCCACTACCGCGATCAGCATTCGGGCCCTTGGACGAACGCTATTCGTGACGTTCATCAAATTCCTCAAATGGGTGAGTATTTTGCGCCCGCGCCGGTAAAGGTCTTTCGCGTGGTGCTGACCTTGCATGTCCTCTTCGACGCAGACTACGTCGCCGAAGTATTCGCCGAGGCAGTCGACTTTTCCAAAGTACAAATCAAAACGCTTGGAGAGGAAGTGTGGCGCGGATGATGTGAGGGCTTGCCACCTGTCAATGCCCTCATCCGCAAGATACTGTCAAATAATACCTATGCCTATTTGGAGTAAAGCCATGTTGAAATCAACCACTAATAAATTGAAAATCGTAGGCATTGCCATCATCGTCTTGATCGTGGTGATCATGGTCTTGCAGAATACACAAGACGTTGAAACGAAACTGCTGTTTTTTACCGTGACCATGCCGAGCGCGGCGCTTTTGTTCGGAATGTTGATTATTGGTTTTGCGATCGGTGTACTAACTGCGGGGCACATCGTTTCCAATGCGAAGCGAAGACCTCCGGATTAAATGTCTTCGGAAGGAGATGCCGTGACTGACAAAAAGGAAATCGGAAAAACAACAAGAAACGCATCTACAACATTGCGATTGTAGACCCGCTGGTTATTTACCGAGGAATCCTCACCCTTTCAAGGAAAAATTGATTATGTTGAACTTCGCTTTTACTTGTCTCGTCACCGCAGTATTCGCTGCCGTCCTCGGTTTCGGAGGAATTGTTGGATCCTTTATCGGAGTGGCAAAAGTCCTTTTCGGCGTCTTTC
>JASFHG010000125.1:0-8676 GCA_050123355.1 Planctomycetia bacterium | reverse complement strand
TGTCCGACAGAAATCAAGAGATGATCGAGCGTTATTGTCGGCACGGCCATTCGTTGGCGGCCATTGCCCAAACGGCCGACCGCACGGCCAACGCCGTGGGCGTGATGCTTCACCGAATTCGGCAGATTCTGGCCGAGTGTATTAAAACCACACTGGACCGGGAGCGTCCGAACGAAAGGCCTTCGGAGGTGTAACCATGCAACACGAAAATCAACCGCCCAAAGATGACCTCGATGCCCTGCTGCTGGCCCATTCTCTCGGCGAAATGACCGACGAGGATCGCAGCCGCCTCGAGACCATGGTGCGCGACGATGCCGAAGCGCGAGAACGCTACGTTGCCTACCTCCAAGTCGAGGCACAGCTCCACTGGCGATACTCGCAGGCCTCGAAGGCGGACTCGCAAGAGTTTGTCGTACGGTCCGAGTCGTCGCCTGGGCGTCCTGCCAAGCCACAACGGTTTTTGTGGTGGGCGGGCGTAGCCGTTTGCGCGGCGGCCATTCTTGTCGCGACGTTCTGGCTCGGCTGGCCGGACGATGTTGCAGAAAACCCCGATCCCCCCAAGGACAAGCCTGTCCCGCAGTTGGTTGATGACGGAACCCAGCCCACTTTGCCTGCCCATACCGTACCAAACAGTCCCGCTCGGCAAGTTGCGTCTCGCTATGCGACGCCGATCGAGCTGGACGGATGGCGCATCCTGCCGACGAAAGAGAGCGACTATAAGGTCGACGGCCATCGGTTCTTGTTGAACGATGGCGCGGTCTACGTCGCGAGCCTTTCTGGCGTGCCGATCGATCGTCGATTCCAGATCGAGACGCCGGTCGGTCAGGTTCAGGCGAGTGGAACCCGTTACTTTGTCTCCACCGAGCCCATTCCACCCTCAACCACCTTACACGGGGAAAGTGAGAAAGCAGACATGAGTGCCATATCGAACGTAGGACACCGAACGCGCGTTTTTGTTCTGGCGGGTGTGGTCATGTTGACCAACGCGATGGGCGACGTCCAAGGGACCGCAGGCGAGCAGCTTGTTGCGACCGATCGCGCGGTGCCGCAGAAGTTGAAGGCCGACGGCAATTATAAAGAAGCCTTGGATATTTATCGCAAGCTGGTCGTCGACCCGGCCCATGGCGGGAAAAACGCGGCCGACGATATTCAGGCGATGGTCGAGTGCCTCCAACAATTGAGAAAGCAACAGGAATGGGACAAGCTGGCCGACACGATCGTCGCGGCGCATCCGACCGACTGGCGGGTCTTGCTGGCGGTGGCGAAAGGTTACAGACAGATCGAGTCGTGGGGATCGATGGTCGACAATGAGTTCCTCCGCGGCAACCAGAAAGGTGGTATTTTTGACACCCACTATCGCGACATGATTCGAGCCATGCAATTGATGCAACAGGCCTTGCCGCACGCCATGAACGACAAAAACGCCAAGGCGACGTACGATTTTTACAAGGAATTTGCCGCGGTATTCCCGACCGGTGGGGCGACCTGGCAATTGCAAACGCTGACGGATATCAAGGAACTGCCGGACTACGGGGTTCCGTTCCCTTCGCCAGATTTCCGAGGTGTGCCCGTGGACGACGACGGCCAGCCGCTGTTTTACCATGTGCCAAAAAGTTGGAAGGCCGCCAAGAACGATGGCGAGCGTTGGCGATGGCTCTTGGACCGGATGGCCAAGGCCGACCCCGAGCGGACCGGCGAGGCTCGGCTGATCTTTGCCGACTTCCTCCAATCGCAGTTCGGCGTGCAGGAGCTCGACCGTCGCTTGCACTTCACGCCCGAAGGGCAGGTCAAGCCGGGGCCTTACAATGTCCATACTTTGAAGGATAACGAGACGCTGGCTCGGCTCCCCGACGGCCCGAAGCGAATGACCCTGCCCGACGAGTTCGACTTCATCCGCATTTACAAAGAGATTGTCGCGAGTGCGCCGGAGGATACCACCGCGCCGTTGAAGGACGTTTCGTACCGACTGTATCGTGGCAATTGGAATCGGTTGCCCAACTTTGGCGAGTTGGAGCCGGTCGAAGAGGGCAAGTTGACCGCCCCGATCAACGTAGGCCACATCGAGCCGGCCGACCGATTTGCGGTCGTCTACAAAGGTACTCTGGTGGTGCCGGCCGACGGGACGTACACGTTCTCGATTGATTCGGACGATGGTTCGCTGCTCCGCGTCGGCGACGATTTCGAGCTCCGTTTGGACGGCCTTCATGGTCACGGCAACCCGAAGACGGGCAAGTGCAAGCTGAAACGCGGCGAGTACCCGGTCCGAGTCGAGTTCTTCGAAAATGGCGGCGAAGAGAACCTGATTATTTTCTGGAAAGGGCCCGGCATCAAAGGGAAACAGTACTGGACCGCCTCGCGCGAGACTACGCCTCCCGAGACGGCCATGGAGCGACTCACACAGATCTATACGAACCGGATGCAGCTCGGCAAGGCGGCGGACCAGTGGCGGGCGTTGATCAAAAAGTTCGGCCCGTATAAAGGCTTCCCACGCCGCCGAAAGCTCGAACAGATCGTGGAAAACTGGGGCCGTTTCACCGGTTCCAGAAAATCCGTTGTCGGGCAGCCGGTCAAGTTGGAATATATCTTCCGCAACGGTAATCACATCGACCTGACGGCGACGAAGATCAACTTCGAACAATGGTTCCTCGATGCCAAAAAATACCTGAAGTCGAACCCGGTAAAACCGGATCGTAATCTCTATCAGCTCGATGAGCTTTATCGACGTTTGACCTCGAAGAAACGGAAGCGATACCTGGCTAAGGAACCGGCCGCGAAGTGGTCCGTGGACCTCGACCCGCTGCCGAGACACTGGGACCGCCGTATCGATGTCGAGGTCCCAATCAAAGAGGTCGGTGCCTATTTGATCGAAGCCCGCATGGCCGACGGTAACAAGAGTCGGATCATCACATGGGTGACCGACACGATGATCGTCAGCAGCAACGTCAACAAAGGGACGCTCTACACGGTGGTCGATGCCAAGACCGGTAAGCCGATCGCCAACGCCCCGGTCGAGATTTTCGGACACAGCGCGCAAGAGATCCCCAAGTGGCAACGAGTCCGAGGCGGCCGCGAGCAGAATATCGTGACCGTAAACTTTGCGAAGGATACCGACACGGACGGCTCGGTCGTCGCGAAGATGGACCGCGACAGCAAGATTTTTGAAGGATGCGGAGATTTCGAGTGGATCGTGGTCACGCGAGGCGAAAAGGGCAACCGTTTCGGCGTGTTCGGACTCGAAAGCCGACTCAGGGACATGGACTATCAAGGATCGTATTACCCGACGCCGAAAGCGTATGTTTTTACGGACCGCTCGGTTTATCGACCTGGCCAAAAGGTCCACTTCAAGGCGTGGGCCCGGGCCGCGCGTCACGACATGGCCTATGTCTCGCACTTCGCCGGGAAGGAATTCTACGTCGAAATTCATGATACCAAGAACGTTTGCCTCCTGAAGGAAAAGCTCAAGGCCAATGAATATGGCGCGATCGAGGGCTCGTTCACGCTCGATGGAGACGCTCCACTGGGCTCCTACCATATCTATGTTTACGCAGAGCCTTACGTCGACCCGTTTACGAAAGAGAAAACCGAGAAGCTACACATTGCTACCGACAGTTTCCGCGTCGAGGAGTATAAGAAGCCGGAGTTTACCGTGTCGGTCGAAGCTCCGAAAGAACCGATTGCTTTGGGCGAGTCGTTCGAGGCCACGGTCAAAGCGAACTACTACTTCGGCGGCCCGGTGACCAACGCCAAGGTCAAATACAAAGTCCGTCGCACGGCTCGCACGGAGCGCTGGCTCCCATGCCGTCGATGGGATTGGTTCTATGGCTCGGGCTACTGGTGGCACGACTATGATTACTGTTGGTACCCCGGCTGGCTTGACTGGAGCTGGTCGCGTCGCGTCCGATACTCCGGCTCGCCCGAGGAGATCGTCGACGAAGGGACCGTTGACCTCGGCCCGGACGGTACGGCGAAAATCAAGATCGATACCAAGTGGGCGAAGGAAAATTTCCCGCAGGCGGACCATACCTATAAGATCACCACGGAAGTTACCGACCAATCTCGTCGTACGATCACGGGCAACGGCTCGGTGATCGCCGCGAAGAATCCGTTCGACGTGTGTGTCTGGACCAACGCCGAGTACTACCGCGTCGGCGAGACGATCGAAACCAGCTTCCAAGCACGACGTGCCGACGGCAAGAATGTCGTCGCGAAGGGGACCGCCACGCTTTACGCCATCACCTATGACGACGACGGTAAGCCGACTGAAAAGGCCCTCAAAACCTGGCCGATCGAGACCAAGAAGAACGGACGCGGCAGCTTGAAGATCGAGACACCCCGCGCGGGCCAGTTCCGGATCGCCTGCGAGTTGGTCAACGCGAAAGGGCACTCGCAGACCGGAGCGCGACTCGTCACGGTCGTCGGCGACGATCAGAAAGAGAGTAACTTCCGGTTCAACGATCTGGAACTCCTGCTCGACCGGACCGAGTATGCCGTCGGCGACCAAGTGCGGTTGCTGATCAACACCAAGCGTCCTGACAGCACGGTCTTCCTCTTCGTCCGGCCTTACAACGGTGTCTATCAAGCGCCCGAGGTGATCCAAATGAAGGGTCGCAGCACGATCCGCACGATCACGGTGACGCGTTCGGACATGCCGAACTTCTTCGTCGAGGCGATGACGGTCGTCAACGGGAAACTCCACCGCGAGACCCGCAAGATTTTCGTTCCGCCGGCCAAGCGTCTGTTGAACGTCACGATCGAGCCGTCGGGCAAGCAATATCAGCCGGGCGAGAAGGCGAAGGTCCGTATCCGCCTGACCGATTCCGAGGGTAAGCCGGTGGTGGGCGAGACCGCCTTGAGCGTCTACGACAAGTCGATCGAGTATATCGGCGGCTCCCACCCGAGCCGGGATATACGCAAACACTTCTGGCAATGGTCCCGCAACCACGGGTCGCGTCATGAGGATAGTTTGTCCCCAAGGTTCAGGCCGTTTTATTTCACAGACGAAATATGCATGGAAAGCGTCGACCAATTCCGAACCGTGGTGCCGCGTCACTATCGATATTGGAATGGGAATGTCTGGTATGCATATGGTTGGGGGGTCGGTGCCCGTAAATTGAATTATAATTGTGTTGGTGTAATGCCTTGTTGTGCGGAGCCTGTTGATCGATATTATTTCGGCGATGCGAGTATCAGAACGAAAGATAGTGATAAATTGATGTATGCAGGCAGTCTTGAGATGAGAAAGACACACTTCTTCTCGAACGCTGATTTCGATTTCGACATAGATGACAATTATTGTTGTGAAAAATTTGCTCCTTTCGGCCCACAAGAGGAAAGCCCGGCGGTTCGCAAGAAATTTGCCGACTTGGCTTATTGGAGCGGGTCGATCGTCACGGACGAGGATGGCACGGCCGAGATCGAGATTCCCATGCCGGAAAATCTGACGACCTGGAAGATCGTCGCCGTCTCGCTGACCCACGGTACGGTCGTCGGCCAAGGCTCGACCGAGGTGATGACCACCAAGGACCTGCTCATCCGGCTCCAGGCACCGCGATTCTTCGTCGAACGGGACGAGGTGGTCCTCAGCGCGAACGTGCATAACTACCTCGAGGAAGAGCACGACGTAAAGGTCAAGCTCGAACTGCCCGGCGACACGGTCACGTTGCTCAAAGGCCAGAAAGCCGAGCAAACGATCCACATCCCCGCCGGCACCGACCGCCGTGTCGATTGGCGAGTGCGTGTGGTCCGGCCAGGAAAGGCCGTCGTCCGCATGTTGGCCAAGACCGAGGGCGCATCCGACGCGATGGAAAAGAGCTTCCCGGTCTATGTCCACGGCATGCTCAAGACCGAGTCGTACAGTGTGGCGATCGCACCCGATGGCGAGTCGGCCAAGCTGACGGTCAACGTGCCCGAAGAACGCCAGCCCGAGCAGACCCATCTCGAAGTGCGCTACTCGCCCAGCATCGCGCTGGCGATGGTCGACGCGCTACCCTACCTGATCGGCTACGAGTATAAACATACCGAATCGACGCTCAGCCGGTTCGCGTCCGTGGCCCGAGTCCACAAGATCCTGATCGATATGGGCGTCGACTTGAAGGCCGTCGCGGAAAAGACGACGAATCTCAACCCGCAAGAGATCGGCGACGCAAAGAAGCGGGCCGCGCGGTGGAAGGTCGAAAAGGCCGCCAACCCGGTCTTTGACCCGGAAAAGGCGCAGTGGGTCGTCGAGCATGGGCTGCGCGACCTGGCACGAACCCAGAAAGGGGACGGCGGTTGGAGCTGGGACCCGGTCGGAAATTCGGACGCCCACACCACGGCCTACGTTGTCCACGGGCTGCAGATGCTCCAAGCGGCCGACATCCCTATCGTGCCCGACATGCTCGAGAAGGGCATTAAGTGGCTCGAAGCCTATCAAGAGAACGAGGCCCAAAAGATCGCCAACAACGAGGCCAATCCGAAGAAGAAGCCGCGGAAGGCACATGCGAGTAACCTCGACGCGTTTGTGGCGATGGTCCTTGCCAATGCGAAAAAGCCGAACCGGCAGATGCTCGACTATCTCTACCGCGACCGTACCAAGCTGTCGGTCTACTCGCTGGCGATGCTCGGCCTGGCGTTCGACACGCTCGAGCAGACGGACCGCCGCGACATGTGCCTGCGTAACGTCAAACAATATCTCGTCACGGATGAGGAAAACCAGTCGGCCTACCTCCAGTTGCCCGAAGACCGTTGTTGGTGGTATTGGTACGGCAGCGATATCGAGACGCACGCTTATTTCCTCAAGCTGCTCGCTCGTGTCGAGCCGAAGGGCAAGACCGCCTCGGGGGTCGCCAAGTATCTATTGAATAACCGCCGACACGGTACTTGGTGGAATTCCACCCGCGACACGGCTCTGGCACTGGAGGCTTTGGCCGACTTCCTCATCGCCAGTGGCGAGGCCAAGCCCGACATGACGATCGAGCTGCTGGTCGACGGTAAACAACGTAAGCAGATCCGCATCACGCCTGATAATCTGTTCACCTTCGATAACGTCCTCCACCTGCGTGCCGATCAGCTCGATACGGGCAAGCACACGATCGAACTGCGGCGCAAGGGGACCGGGCCGGTTTATCTGAACGCCTACATGACCAACTTCACGACCGAGGACTTCATCACGAAGGCCGGGCTGGAGATCAAGGTCCAGCGGCGATACTATAAACTGGTCTCGGACAACAAAACGGTCCAGGACGCCAACGATCAAACCCGGCCGGTCCGGTATCAGGTCGAGCACCAGAAACGGATCCCGTTGAAGTCGGGCGATCGACTGAAGAGCGGCGACCTGGTCGAGGTCGAGTTGATCATCGACAGCAAGAACGACTACGAGCATATCCTGTTCGAGGACTTCAAACCGGCCGGTTTCGAGCCGGTCGAGGTCCGCAGCGGATATGTCGACGGAGCAAAGATGGAGCTGCGTGACGAAAAGGTCGCCTTCCTGCTCCACCGGCTACCGCGTGGTGGGCGGACGATCCGCTACCAGCTCCGCGCCGAGATCCCCGGTACCTTCAGCGCCTTGCCGACGAAGGGAACCGGGGTCTACGCCACCGAACTCCGTGCAAACTCCGATGAGATCAAAATCGGGGTAACGGAGTAGAAAGTTTTGCAGTGTTCAAGGACCCGAAATAGGTCCTGCTTCGCAGTCCCAATTTCGGCTTGGAGAAGTAATATTTGAAACCTCCTAAGCCGAAATTGAGGCGCAGCCTCTATTTCGGGTAAAAGAACGCGTTTTACAACTCCCGCATAAACCGCTCGAACCCGCTGACAAACATCTCCCAGTTGTCACCGAAGATGTTCGTGAAATTCAGTTGGCGGACGCTCGGGCTGACCGTGTGGAACGCCGGTTGGCTGCTGATCAGTCGCAGGTATTTGGCGTAGAGCCGTGGCCGGGTTTCGACCAGGTAGAACGTCAACGCCCACGATTCGGCATACGCAACCTCCGGAGCGACACGAAAGAGACCGTCGGACAGCACCAACGCTTTCGGCAACTGCTTCGCCACTTTCTCGTTCGACGGAACCGCGATCAATTGCCGATAGTCGTCGAATCGAATTCGGTTGATCCGATCGGTTCGGGTTGGATACTTTGCGGAGTCGAAAACCCCCGGTGCTTCGAAGAGCATCGCCATCCCCTCGGCGACCCAAAGCGGCGGCGGAGAAAGCCGGTTGCACAGGCCGGTATTGAACGAGACCTGATGGGTCGCTTCGTGGAGCACGGTCGAGTAGTTGTGTTCCCATCGCCCTTGACCGCCGGCCTTGCCGACATCGAACAGAATGATGCGATTCGACTTGGGCGAGTAGAACCCGAGAACTCCTCTGTCGGCCGACCCACCGCTGGCCTCGGCGAATTTTGCAAAATCGGCATGGTCGCGGCAAACGATCCCGATTAGCGGGAACGGTGGTTTGCTCAACTGGAAGCCCCGGACCGTGAAGTAGTTGACAAATGTTCCGTAAAGTTGCTCGAAGCGTCGTGCCCACAGGTCGCGCTGACCACGCGGATGAGCGACCAGGTAATGGTTCGTGCCCGAAACTTCGTACTCCTTGCCGAGCTCGCGCAGGAGCTGTGCCCGTATTTGAGAGACGCTGTACGGTTGGAATTTGTCGGCAATCTTTTTACTGCGAGTGATCTCGCTGTCGGGGATGGCCCAGAGC
>JASFHG010000124.1:0-8676 GCA_050123355.1 Planctomycetia bacterium | reverse complement strand
CAGAAATGGCTCCACGAGTTCCGCGACATCCTGCGAACCACGCAAGAGTCCCCGACCAGCCTTCGCAACCGGATCGATCGGCTCTTCGATTTGTACGAAGAGTATCAAGATGCCAAGCGTGGCCTTTCGGAAGGGAACCTGCGTCTGGTCGTCTCGATCGCGAAAAAGTATCGCAACCGCGGCCTGAGCTTCCTGGACCTGATCCAAGAAGGAAACGCCGGCCTGATGCGAGCGGTCGACAAGTTCGAGTATCGACGCGGGTTCAAGTTCTGTACGTATGCCACCTGGTGGATTCGTCAGGCGATCACCCGAGCCGTCGCCGACCAGAGCCGGACGATCCGTATCCCGGTCCACATGGTCGAAACGATGTCCCGAGTGCGAAACGTCTCGCGAAAGCTGCTCCAAGAACTCGGCCGCGAACCGACGATCGAAGAGACGGCCCGAGCGAGCGGAACCTGCATCGACGAAACGCGACGCGTCCTGGCGATGAGCCGCTTCCCGATCAGCTTGGATCGGCCCGTCGGCAACAGCGAGGACAGCCATTTCGGCGACCTCCTGCCGGACGGCACGGCCGAGAGCCCCTCGATCGGGGCCGCGCAGGAAATGCTCCGGATGCGGATTACGCAGGTGCTCAAGACGCTCAGCTATCGTGAGCGCGAGATCATCAAGCTCCGCTACGGCCTGGGCGACGGCTACAGCTACACGCTGGAAGAGGTCGGCCACATCTTCAAGGTCACCCGCGAGCGTATCCGTCAGATCGAGGCCAAAGCGGTCCGCAAGCTCCAGCAGCCGAGCCGCAGCCAGGAACTGGTCGGGTTCCTCGACTAACCGAAAAACTGAAATTTTTTGTGGTGCTTCCTTTGCACACACGCTTGATTTGAAAGCGGCACACCACCGGACGCGGTGTGCCGCTTTTTTTGCGCCTCTCCCAAACTTCTTTTGTGTGGATGTTAGCCCGGCCGCCTGCGGCCGGAAAGGTTTTGGAATCCCGTTGCACGCGACGGGGCTAACGGGAACGGCCAATCTCCGGGATTAAAAAAACTTATAAAAATTCCCCATGAACCACTTCTGCTAATAGTCGCTCCTTGTTATATTGCGGGAAGTGAGGCATCCCCTGCCTCCCGTTTGTAGAGTATCGCCCCCCTTAGACCCTCCTTTTTCGATCTTAAGAGAGGCTCCATTTCGTTTTGGCACTGCGCTAGAAGTGCGCGGATGCTTCTTAGAGTGAGGAGTGAAGACCCATGAGTACCGACACGATTTTGTCCAACGCCAACGCCAACTTCCAAAAAGCCCATCAGATTCTCTGCAAGGAGTATCCGCTCGATTTGCTGGACAAGATCAGCAAAACCCGCGAGCGGATCGAGTTTACCATAGCTCCGCTGCTCTCCGATGGCACGATCCACACGTTTTCGGCGTTCGTCGTCCGCCACAACCAGAGCCTCGGGCCGTGCAAAGGGGGCATCCGCATGACCGAGCAGGTGACGCTCGACGACATCAACGGCCTGGCGATGGAGATGACCTGGAAGTGTGCCCTGATCGGCGTCCCGTTCGGCGGCGGCAAGAGCGGCATCGTCGCCGACAGCCGTGCGTTGAGCGATTTCGACAAAGAGAAGCTGATCCGCTGCTTCGTCCGCAGTGCCCATCGCCAAATCAACCCGCACGTCTACGTCCCGGCTCCCGACATGGGGACCGGCGAGCGCGAGATGGGCTATATCAAGGACACGATCGCCTACTCGGCCGGGGTCGCCAGCACGGACGGCTGTTTCGTCACCGGCAAGCCGGTCATCCTGGGCGGCATCCCCGGTCGGCGTGAAGCGACGGGCCGCGGCGTGGTCATGACCGTCAAGGCGGCACTCGACAAGCTCAATAAAGAGGTCCGCGGCACGAAGGTCGTCGTCCAAGGGTTCGGAAACGTCGGTTCCGTGGCGGCTGAAGTCTTGCACGAGCTGGGGGCGGCGGTCATAGCGGTCTCCGACATCGACGGCGCGATCGTCTCGACCGACGGCCAAGGCCTCGATATCCCGGCCGTCCAGAAACATTGCCAAGCGACCGGCAGCGTTGCCGATTTCGAAGGATCCAAGAACCTCGACGGGCGGGCAATGCTCGAGCTCGACTGCGACGTCCTGGTCCTGGCCGCGTCGGAAAACCAGATCACCAAGGAGAACGCCGACCGGATCCGTGCGACGATCATCGCCGAAGGGGCCAACTCCCCCATCTCGCCCGAGGCCGACAAGATCATCGAAGAGAAGGGGATCCTCGTCATCCCCGACATCCTCTGCAACGCGGGCGGCGTGTTCGTCTCGTACCTCGAGTACACGCAAGAGACCCAGCAGGAGCAGATGCGACTGGAAGAAGTCCAAGAACGATTGGCCCGCCGCATGGAAGAAAAATTCGAGGCCGTCTGGAACATCGCCCGGCAACGCAACGTCTGCATGCGTCTGGCCGCCATGCTCCTCGCGGTGATCAACGTCTGCGAAGCGACCATCGCCCGCGGTCACTTGCCGTAACGATCCATAAGTTCCTATCAAAAAACCTATTTTGTTGAATGTTAGCCCCGTCGCCTGCGACGGGATTTCCTCCAAAAACCGGCCGCAGGCGGCCGGGCTAACAAGAGTTTTCGGATAGGCTCTAAGTCCCGCAAGGGACGTCAGCGCGTAGCTGGGGGCGCAATCCCCCGGAAACCAAGCACGAAACAACAAAAAACCCCCTCGATGCCATCCGCGTCGAGGGGGTTTTGGTGTTTTTATAAAACGGAAAGGTTAGAATGCACCTTCATCGAGCGGGAGAGTAAGATCATTGTCGCTGAAAAAGTCCCAACCGTTAGCAATACCCGTCTCACCAGCCTTTCGACTGTTCGGAGTCATAAGATGCAACAAAGTACGCTCTGAGATATTTTCGTTAAGAGGCTTGGAACTTCCATCACAAAAAGTGACGACAACCGTACCCGGGTGATGAGAACCCAGGTTGCCACCGAGGTTTGAAGTTGCCGTTAGGTCACGATTGATTTGAAGAGGTCGGACACTTTCCAGTTGAGGAATCCAAAAACCCAATTGAAGTTCAATATCATTACCACTGGCATCCTGTAAACACCCTCCGGAAATCCCATCATTCGAGGTTGTCTGATAATCACTGGTGCCACTAACGCTTATTCCGTCTTGCCAACTTGAAGGCGTAATGGCTTCGCCGAGCAGGAGCGTCGAAGAAGGCCCATCATGGACGTCACTAATACGCACAGCTTTATTGACATTGGCAATACCAAAGTGTTTTGAATCCACAGCCCCCCAAACCCCATGGCGGCCACAATTTACACGATGGCAAAGATTGTTAACGTCCGTTTCTTCAAGATCCGGATTGCTGGGACAGGCAAGAAGCTCTATGGCAACGGAATCAAAATGCCCTTCTCGAACTCTTTCCCACATATCGTTTCTACCGATATAGGGGAGTAGCGTTGCAACCCAACTTGCGGATACCGAATTTCCACTACCGTCCGTGTATACTTTATTGACAAATCCGGGTGTTTTTCTTGTATTGCTTTGGTAAGTTTGGAAGGCGATCCCCAGTTGTCGTTGGTTATTGACACATTGGGTTCGACGGCCGGCCTCGCGGGCGGCTTGGATGGCGGGCAGGAGGAGGGCTGCCAACATGCCAATGATCGAGATAACGACGAGCAACTCGACGAGCGTAAAACCTTTTTTCCGATTGATTTTCATAAGATCTCTTCTCCAAATATTTTATTTACAGGCAAAATGCCCATCTGGCCTCAATCCCTATTCTCTCACAATCGGCCAAGAATTTCCAGTATATTTCATCAAAATCGGGGTGAAGTTGAAAAGAAAATCGAGAGACAACGCCATCCGCCCAACCACAACGGGGGGATGGTATCACTCCCGGCAAAATAACGGTTTATCGATCGAAAAAATGGGAAAAAAGAGAAAAGAGAACCTTTTGTCCCCATTTTTCCAATTCAAAAACAAGCGATTTAGCCGCCGAGCTTGTTCGGCGATTTTTGGTTGATGCTGACGCACCATTGGGAAATCAAAGGGGGCTCGACGTTCGGATCCGACTCTCTGCTGCGCAGAGAATCGGCTTGGGAAATGGCTAAAAAATCGGCTTACGGGGTGAAGTCGCAGTCGGGGGTGACGGTTTCGGCGAATCGGGCCAAGAGGTCGGCCGCGCGGTCCATGTCGTCTAGCGAAACGACCTCGACCGGGCTGTGCATGTACCGGTTCGGGATACTCACCAAGCCGGCGGCGACGCCCGCCCGGTTGACTTGGATCGCGTTCGCGTCCGTGCCCGTCGGACGACCGGCCGCGTTGAGCTGGCAATCGATCTTGTGCTTCTTGGCCAACCCGATCAGGCGGTCGACCACCTCGTGATTGAAGTTGGGGCCCCGCGTGATGACCGGACCGTCGCCGATACTGACCTCGCCGACCTCCTTGCTCTCGATCGTCGGACAGTCGGTCGAGAACGTGACGTCAACCGCGATACCGACATGCGGATCGACGCCGAACGAGCTGGTTTGTGCACCACGTAGCCCGACTTCCTCTTGGACGGTCGAGACCGCATAAAACGCACACTTCAGCTTCGACGCATCGGCCCGCCGTAGGGCCTCGATCACAACCCAGGCTCCAGACTTGTCGTCCATGCCCGGCCCGAAGATCCGTTTGTTCGGCATTTCGTGGCAGTAGAGCTCGACCGTGACGGCGTCACCGATCTTGACCATTTTCTCGGCGTCTTCCTTGTCCTTCGCCCCGATGTCGAGCCAAAGGTCCTTGATCTTCGGCGCTTTGCCACGTTCGTCTTCGCTGAGCAGGTGGATCGGCTTGCGGGCAATGATGCCGGGGATCGGGCCTTTGGCTGTCCAAACCGTCATCCGCTGTCCGAGGAGTACCTGCGGGTCCCAGCCGCCGATGTTGAGGCAGTAGAGGAAACCCTTGTCGTCGATATGCTGGATGATCAGGCCGATCTGGTCGCAGTGGCCGGCCAACATGACGCGGACCGGGGCGTCCGGGTTCTTGCAGAGGATCACGTTGCCGTGGACGTCGGTCTTGATCTCGTCGGCAAAGTCTTTTGCATAATTGCGGACCAACTCTTGGACGGGCCCCTCGTAGCCGGAAGGACTCGGGGTATTGAGCATTTTCTTAAAGAACTCGAGCGGTTTCTTTTTCATTTCGACACGATCCTCTCTTCATTGATCCACGGAAGTAGATTGACACTGGTGTCACGACATTTTTGTGATTTTTGTTTAGCCGCCGGACATCGTTCGGCGTTTTTTGAAGCCACTGAAACGCGACAAACGATGTTTGTCGGCTAAACATCATCCCCAAAGATATTGTCGTAACACGATACTAGATTTACGTTTTTTCCCGGCAAAAGCCGGTTCATTTCAGTGTAACGGTCGCGAGAACCGCTGTAAAGGCGCACCGGTTGCGTGAGAAAAGCCGAACGGCGCGCAAAAAAACCGCACCGATCTTACGTAGAGAATCGGTGCGGTTTGAAAGTTTATGGTCGGAACGATCTTAGTCGTTGGCCGGGGCCGGAGCGGGGGCCGGGGCGGGGGCAGGAGCTCGCATCGCGCCGGGGACCACTCGCTTTTGGACGTCGGTTTCCAAGACGCCGAACGCGGCTTCCTGGCGTTGGATCGTCATGTGCAGTGCCTGGAGCATCCGCTTGGCCGTGTAATAATTGACAATCAGGCGATTATCGATCGGAATCGGGGTCGTGGGGACGCCGAACGGCTGAGGATTCAGGCCAAAATCGAGGATCAGTTCCTCGGGCGTGCCACTGACACGGCAGAAATTGGCATAGGCGGCATGGGCCTTGGAATCGTCGATCTGGATCGGGGCCTGACGGGGTCGATTGGGCTGCGGCGGGGTGCCGGCAGCCTGTTCGGGGGTGGAATTTTCCGCGTTGACTTCGGGAGTCGCGTCGGTGTTTTTTTCTTTGGAATCAGCCACAGGAATACTCCTTTTCACGTTATGAGGTTGTTTTTTGAGGTCTTTCGGCTCTCGATGGCTCAGACCGGCCATTTTAACAGGCCAATCACACTAAATCCGTGCCTCCCGAAAAATCTCGAGGACCGCCCCGACGGTTTTCTCGATCCCCTTTAAAATAAGGGATTTGGGCCGTCGGATTGCCCTCCGCTTCTTCAAAATAGGCGTCTCGTTGGTCGAGCCCACCTATCAGGACAAAGGTAGCTTATTTTTTGGCGGAATTCCAAAGATGTCATTTTTCTTTTCCGGTACTATAATTAGAAAGAATATATCTTGTGAGGGAGGCCCGCTCAGGCTTGGCAACTCGCGGTCCTTACAGGATAATGGTCAGTATCGGTATCATGGGGACCCCCTTTTCATGCACCTTTCGGACCGTTTCGTCACGAAGCCATGTTTGAATAAGGTCTATTTTTAATAAGAATTTTTGCTGTTTGTTCATTTTCTCGCGTTCTGCCCATTCAAGACGACGAAACACATTCAGCCTACACTTTAAAGTCCAGAAATTATGCCAAAAATCAAAATTAACGTTCGTTTCGCGGTTATTCTTGCGGTCTCCGGGATCGTTTTCGTGATCGCGGTGTTGTTGGTTCACGCCTTCCAGAAAAATCGTCAGGCAGACGACAAACTCATTCGTGCTCGGCGCTATGCTCAAAGATTAAACGAAGAGAAAATGGAAGCAGAGGCGCATCGCGATCTGGCGGTCGACGCTCACCGTGCCTATCAAAGTTATCTGACTGCTTATCCGGACAACGTTGATGTTCGATTCGAACATGCTACCTTCCTCTACGATCAGGGAAATTGGGTTTCGGAGAACGGCAACCCGAATGACGCGATACCATTTTGGAGAGGCAGCTTAAAACTTTTTGAACATGTTTTGCGACTGGCAGAAGATCGCAAAGACATCCGCCAGAAATTTGTCGATATTCTTTTCGAGTTGAAAGATTATCCGACCGCGTTGGAACACATTCAACGCTTGGGAAATTTTCCCAAGACCAGAGAGGATCTGGAAAAACTGTTCAATCGCTATGATCTTTACGATCGAGCGTTTGTCGAGGGCGTAATCAAAGGCAAGCAAGGGCAAAATCTCGGTTTTGAATATTTTCTCGACTACGACAAGAATACCGTTAGCGAGAAACAACTGCTTACTTTTCTCGGTGACGACTTTTGGATGATTATCGAGAATTCCGATTTACTCAACAAACTGGGACAATGCCATCTTTACCTGAACAATCTTGACGCGGCAACGAAATGTTTCAAAAAATCGATCCTGACCTCTCCGAGCAACATCGAATCTTATGAATTTCTCATCAAAATTCTCCGTTCTCAAGATGAATCCGACGATGCCGAAGATTGGTTGACGGAAGTCGTCAAAGCAAACCCCAACGCCTTTCGTTCTTATCTCATTCGCGGCGAGGATCGGCTACATCGTACTCGAACCGTTAACTACGAACACGTATCCAAAATGCTCGTGAACGCCGAATGGGATGTTTTGCGAGCGATCCAAAATGCCATACAGCAGCTTTTGGAATCCTCGTATTCCACTATTCCCGATTCGGAAGTGGCCAAGACACTGCAACAGGATTTTGACGCGGCAGCCAACTTGGCTCCCGCGATCGGCAAGCCTGTCGAAAAGGCGTATCGCGATGCATTGATGAAAGCGGTTGCTCACGTAAAACCCGTGGCGGAACAAATAAAAAAACATCTTTCGCAAAAGACAAAAAAGGACGAAAAGCCCGCTTCTCCCGAAGTAAGTCGCTCCACACTGGCCATCATCGACCAAAGCCTTGAAGGTTGTCGAGACGGTTTACTGTTGGCCGTCGCCTGCGAGACACAAAGGGCCGTTTTAGACAAAGAAAATGCAAAGCAACATCAACAAACGGCTCGCGATATGGCACATGCCGTTTTGGACATATTCCCTGACGACGACAAGGTCTATCTTACGCTCTCGCGCATTGAACTTCAGGCCGGTAACATTGACGAGATGATCAAGTGGATGGCAAGCGGTGCGAGAAAAGCCAAAGAAAACACTCTCATTCTTTGGCAATTGGGATCCGTTCTGATAAACACGGGAAGAACAGAGGAAGCACGAAAGATCCTGGGAGAATTGAAAAAACGCGGCGCAAAGCTCAAAGTCATTCTACACCTGGAAGCAGCCTTTGATATTCAAAAAGAGGACTGGTCTGCGGCGGTACTCAAGCTCGAAAAAGTTCGGCCTGAGTTCGTCCTGGAACCGGAAGAGCTCCGCAAAATCGACGTCCTGTTGGCAAAGTGCTATGGTAAACTGGATCGGGTCGAAGACCAACGCAAGGCCTACGCTCGTGCCAGCGCTTTTGATCGGAGTTGGCGGCCTGCGCTTATCGGCTTGGCAAAATCCCGGATTGAATCCGGGCTGTTGGAAGAAGCGATCAAGGATTACCAGATCATTTTACGATTCCCCAATGTTAAACCAAAACGTTATCAGGAATATGCAAAACTGCTGTTAATGACCGAGAAAAAAAAGCCTCGATTACAACGAAATTATCAGCGAGTCGAGGAAGCCATTCGTCACGCCAAAACAGCAACGTCAAACGCATTACCGACACAGATGCTTGAAGCAGAGTTCCTGCTCACCAAAGGAGACACCTCAAAAGCCAGAACCTTGCTTTTGGACATGTACAATCAACTTGATGGAATCAAGCAAAAA
>JASFHG010000123.1:0-8682 GCA_050123355.1 Planctomycetia bacterium | reverse complement strand
GTATCGCTCGATCGAGAGTACCTGACCATCGTCGTTGTAGGTGAAGTCGGCCCGTTTCTCGGCGACCGCGTTGCCCCCGAAGACGCCAGCCTGGGTGACCGAGAGGACTTGGCCGTCGGCGTCGTAGGTATAGGAGTCGACATGGTCCACCCGGCCGTCGATCTTGACGGTCATGAAGGAGCAGTCCGTCTCGGTGCCGAAGTAGAAGGGGGTCATGCTGACGGTCGGCCCGTCGGCGATCTCCTGGCCGGCCTGGGTCACTCGGCCTAGCGTGTCGTACGAGTAGGTAAGGAGCGAGGTGTCGTCCCACGCGGCGGTCATGTGGCCCGCCGAGTCGTAGGTGTAGTAGAGCACGTTTTCGGGATCTTGGGCCGCGTTGGCATCGTCCACGTCGGCGTACCACGCTTCCATCACCACGCGATGCTCGGCGTCGTAGGTGTATTCGCGGACGCCCCCGTTTCGGTCGATATAGCGTACCAGGTCGCCGGCGTCGTCGTAGACGTAGTAGCGGCTGTCGCCCAGCTCGTTGGTCTCTTGGATCAGACGCCCCTCGTCATCGTAGACCCACTCGGTCGTGTTGCCCACCGGATCGGTCAGGCCGGCCAAGCGGCTCTCACCATTATACGTGAAACGGGTAACCGCGTCATTCGCATCAGTCAACTTGGTCAGCCGCCCCAACGAATCGTACGACAGAGGCCCCGTCTCGTAATCCCCATAGACCGTAAACGACGGCCCACCAGTCCGCGACGACCCGAACATAATCTCCGGCAACCCAACCATGCTCTCCATCGAGAACGACGGCGTCCTCACCGGCGTCGAGGTCAGTCCCAATTCCTCACCCTCGGCCCCTTCGGCGACGCAGAGTGCGATCTCGGGCAGCAATTTCGGAGTGTAACTATAACTCAGGCCAGAGGTAATAGGAGGGGAAAGATTAAACCAATAAGCACCATGGTTTTCATAAAGACTCATGAAGTAGGCGAAGGGATAATATCCAGGATAGTCAAGGGGCTCGTCATAATCATCAGAGTAATGGAGTGTCGGACCATAATAAACCACAAGGTCCCCTTCACCAAAGTTATCTATTGTCGATAAAGATGATGATCCACCTTCGTAATAATTTGTAATCGATTCATCACGACAACTGAACCAATCTTCATGAGTAGTAACGGCATAGCCGACAAATCCATATGTATCGACCGCGTGAGGAAAGCTTCTTTTTGTATATTCGTTGCTGATTTCCAGTTCTGATTCGAAACCGATACCATTTGTCTTTTGTAAACTATAATCTGTATTGGAATCAAAATGACGCTGTTCGTTTTCATGGGTGACTTCATAAGGGTCCGGATAAGTACGATACTCATCCATGTTATAATCAAAGCTTTCGTCAGCATTGCTGTTACTAAAATCAGTAGTGTTTTCTAATGCCCATCCCTCTCCTGCTGGCGTCCAATTTTCTATATGCTGTGATCTAGAAGAAACCGTGCCGTTTTGGGAAGCTGTAACAAAAAATTCTATAACTGATCCATCTATGTATACCTCTTCTGAACCAGAATTGCTACCACTTCCTGAGTACGAATATTCAAAGTTGCTGTCAGAAGCCGTGATTCCATAACCGCTAGCAGACCAAGTATTACCGGTTCCTAATGTCCATGTTGCATCATACTCTCTTGAATAGTTGTTATAGCCATTTTCTTGAATAGTGCCGTCAATGAGAAGTGGTATCCAATGCATCAACAGATTGTCGTATGACATTGAATATGATCCACTGTTTGGATCGGAAGAGTAGGCCCAATTGTCCTCGCTATCACCTTTTGCGGATTTGGTTATAGTCGGGTCGCCCCAGATGCCACTTGCGTTAAGTTCGGAATGAGTAGCATAGGTACGTTGGTCATTATTATAGCCGTCTTTTTCAACGGAACCGGTAATTGTGCCGGAATAGGGATAGTTAACGCTACGTGAATAGCTTCCACTGGCGGAGTAGGAGGAGTGTTCCGTCTCGCTGTAGGATTGGTCGGTGTAGCCTTCGTAATTTCCCCAGGCCAAAGCGTCGATGTCTCTTGAGGCACGGACGAGGTAGTCGTAATCCTTGTAGACGCCCTCGCCGCTGGATTGGATACCGGTGACGGACCAATCATCGCCACTAGCGGAATAAGCACTACCGCTACCGGTGTAGGACCAGTCGGTGTAGCCGTGGCCGGAGGATTCGCGGGTGAGGCTGGTTTCTTCCCACTCGCCGGTGCTGGCGTTTTTGCCGTAGTAGGTGGTGTAGCTGAAGAACGAGTTGTCGTCGGTTTCGTACTCGACGGTGCCGATCGGGTTGCTGGATGCATCGGTGTAGGAGCCGGAACCTTCGAAGTGGTGGCCCTTGTAGTCCTTGTTGGTTACCGAGCCGCTACCGCTGTAGCTCCAGTTGCTGCCGTTATAGTCAGCCTCGGAATCGTAATCCCAAGATATATCATCTCCATCCTTGTCGGTGATGGTACCATTTGCCAACCAAGTACCACCGGCCTCCGGACCGTTGCCATCTTCCGAGCTTGCACTGCTGGTGGTATGGAGCTTGTTCGTGTAGCCGTTGCCCCAGGCGTGGACTTCGATGTCGTCGCCGTCTGTCGGATCGTCGTCGCCTCCGACCAATTGCCACTTGCCGTTTGCGTCGAGGGTATAGTTTTCGTCGTATTCGGCTTCATCCTTTTCTTCATGTTCTTCCTTGATTGTGCCGCTGGCCGGAGTGCCATTGACCGTGTATTTCCAGAGGCTATCCCATTCTTCGGTATAGGTGGCGTAGGTGCCCGAGCCGCTGCTTGCCTGCCAGGTTCCGGAGGCGAATTCGTATTCGACCACTTCGTTGTATTCGTATTTGTCGTGGCCTTCTTCTTCTTGATAGCCGGTGCCGGTCACGGTTTCAGCTACCTCTTTTTCATAATAGCCGTCGCCCGAATAGCGGTACGAGCCGCTGCCGCTTTGCGAGACGGTGCCCGAACCCGACTCGCTCCAGGCCCCGCCCGAGAACGAGGCGGTGGTGGTGTATTCGTATTCCGTGTTGTCCACGCTGCTATCGGCGTAGGTTCCCGAGATGTATTCGCCTTCTTCGCTCGGCCAATATTCGCCCGTTTCGTCGTAAGAGTATTGAGAGTTACCACTACCCGAAGAGCCGCCGGAACCGCTGGTTGCGCTCCAACTGCCGCTTACAAGGTCATAGTTGGTGGTGTACGAGTATTGCCACTGGTCGGTGCCGCCTTCGGAGACCGTGCCCGAACAACTCCAGCCGACCCCGGAATCGGAATATTCTTCTACGTCCGACGGATAGGAGGAGCTGCCGCTTGCGGCGATCACGTTGGTTGCGGAGCCCGAGGCAGACCAGCCTGCGCCGGAACTGTAAGTGTAATCCTTTTCGTACTCGAAGGTTTTTCCGCCACTAGCCGTGGACGAGTAGCCATCGTCACCATAATTATCAAACCAGGTTGTCCCGCCGGAACCACTGGCACTGCCGGAGCGAATGAAGACTAAGTTCAAGGTTTCATTGGAATAGTAGTCATGGGTTTCGACGGTTTGGCCCCACTGGTAATTGTCGTCTGCTGGACTGATGGCAGGGGCATTTACGTGTACGGCATAATCCCATACTGAATCTGAATCGATAGTGTCACCCATTGCGGTAAACGCATAGGCATATGATCCGTCTAAATGAGAGAAAGCCGCTCCGTCGGCCGTTGTCACGATGTCATAATAAAAGGTATAGTTTTCGGTGTAAGTCCACCCATTTGCATCACCTGTTATCTCGTAGGAAAGAGAATAATTGAAATCCTCGATAGAGGTATAGACGACACCATCGACGATCCATGTATGGGTGGTTGCCGCGGGGTTGTTTGGGAATGTCCCTGAACTCGCTGTAGGATTGGACAGCATAAATGGCGATGTCGGATCGATAATGAAACCGTTGCCAGGTGTTGATGCGTCCAACGCCAGCGTGTTGTTTCCTTGAATCAGATCGATCAGGTATTCATAGGTTTCGTTACAACCCAGCGTCATCTCCCACCAGGTTTGCATCCAGTCGTCGCCCTGACGGGCGGAGGTGGTTGGTGAAGCGTCTCCTACCACGACCGAAACGGATTCGGAAACGCCATTGCTTGACGCGGTTACCGTGATCGGCAGGGATGCATGAGGAGCCGTGTACAGCCCATCGTAATCGATCGAACCGGATGTGGCACTCCAATCGAAGACCGGAGCGGTTTCCATCGGATCACCAAACTGGTCATAGCCGGCGGCGGTGAATTGCTGCGTTGCACCACCTTCGACCGTTGGCGATGTCGGGCTGACCGTAATGGTCGTCAAGCTCTGAACCACCTCGATTTCGTAACTGCTGGTGATGTCCACCGAGGAGTCGCCGTCGGAGATGGTTACCTGGAACTCGTAGGTGCCCAGCATGTCGACGGTGGCAATGGTGTATTGGCCTTCGTTGGTGCCATTTTCGTCACTGAAAGTTACCTCTGAGCCAGAAGGCTTCGTCGTATAGGTCCAAGTATACGTTAGGCCTGAGTCACCCGTCAGGTCGATGTCTTCCGCCAAGGCCGAAAGCGAAATCGTATCGGTGGCTGGCACCTGATACGCGTCCGCCTCGTTGACAATCGTCGGGGCATGGTTGGTGACATAGACGATAAGAGAATCGGTAAGATTATCTTCCGGATCTTCAGGATCACCATCTTCGTATTCGTAATCAACTGTAATCTCTGGATTCGTTGTCAAGCTAGGAGCAGTAAATAGCCCGTTGCTGTCGATGATACCGTTGTCACAATCCCAAATAACGGGAAGGGCAACCAGAGGATCACCAAACTGATCCTCGCCCACGACGGTCAATTCCAGAGTTTCGCCAGATTCGAGATTGGTTGAATCGGCACTGATGGAGATTCCCGTTGTATCATCAGGAATCTGGTCCACGGTGACAGAGACGCTGCTAGTGGTTGACAACTCATCGCCGTCAGTGATGGTGACTGTAAACCAGTAGGTGCCGGCAGCATGGAACGTAACCGAGGTATCTTGCGATTCATCGGTACCATTAGGGCTGAAATCTGGTTCCGATGCTCCTTCCGGCAGCATGGTGACTGCCCAGGTGTATGTCAAAGCGGCTTCACCTCCGTTGTCCGCTCCTAAAACGGACAACGTAGCACTGGTTTGAGCCGTATTCAATGAAGCAGACGCAGGTGTAGCGACGATCGGTGTGGCAATGGTGCCTGTTAAGGCATTGCCAAGGTCCGCACAGGCCGAATTGCCTTCGTTATTGTGTGCAAAAACATGAAAATAATATCGTGTGTTAGGCACAAGCCCGGGAAATGTCCAAGTTTCCGTATCGGGAAGGGTGATGGCTGCTGTATCATAATTCGTGCCATCCGTGGAGACCTCGATTCGGAATCCTGTTTCATTGTCGGAATTATCGATCCACGATAGGGTTGCAGTGGTGGAATCGGAAATAACGATCGAACTTCCTGGAACGGAGGGAGCGGACGGCAATGTGGTTGCAAGCGTAGTAGTTGCATTTGCCGTGTTTGAATATTCTACGTTACCAGAGTCATCGTACGCGCGGACACGGAAATAGTACTGAGTGCCGAGCGCGAGGTTATCCATCGTGACGTCGGTTGTCCAGGCGGTAGCGACTTCGGTGAAGGTTTCGTTGTCGATGGATTGTTCGATGATGTAACCGGGGAGTTGACCGTCGAACCTCACTGCATTCAGGGCGGACCAAGTGCCTTTGATGGCCGCGCCGGTACCCTTTTCGGCCCATGTTCCGATATAACCGGTAGTATAGGTGTCATCGACCGCGTTGATCACGTCGATCAAAGCACCGTCTGCATCATACAGTCTGCCTGCCAGGGAGGTTCCGAGAACCTCAAACTCTATGGAAAGGATGTCGTCGACACTGATACTCAACGTGGAAGAAAGGTCGTGGCTTACCAGTACGGTTGGTGATCCGGAAGCATACTCGGCCAGACTGAATACCAGGCTGTCCGGATCCAAGGTGAGAACATATCCATGTCCGTATTCCGCGTCAGCACGTACCAGGAAACCGTGTTCCGTGTAAAGGTTTTCAAATTTGATATCGCCGGAGATCAAATAGTCGTCGCCAACATCGGAATCGGCATAACCGATGACTTGAGTGAGAGGTGTTGTAAAAACATCTTCGACGTAGAGTTGAGTTCCGTCTTCAGATTGCGTAAAGGTTAAGATGTCAGATGAATCAAGAGTCAACGTGGGCATTGTTCCGGAAGTTTGCCCTATCTGGCTGAGATCAAGTTCACTCCAAGTGCCTTCGATAGAGCTGGCTCCCTGCTTGGAAGCCCATGTTCCGATAGAACCTGTTGTGTAAGTGGAGTCGGTTTCTTGAAGTGTACTCAATAAGTTATTGCTAGAATCATATAGTTTGCCGGTTAGAGTACTGCCATTGACTTCGAATTCGATCTTGTATGTTTCATCGACAGTAATTGATCCCGCAAGAGTCTCTGCATCTAATGCTGGTGTTTGAGGCACACCAGAAACAAGCTTGACCAGTTTAAATTCTGGTGTTGTTGGGTCCAGTGTGAGAATATAGCCATTCCCTTGCGATATGTCACCACGCGCAAGGAGACCAAGTTCGGTACTTGTGTTTTCTATGGTAACTTTGGTCGTAAATGAATAGTCGTCCCCAACATCAGAATCAGCATAACCAACTATTTGGGCAAGTAATGCACTGGTTTCGTCTTTAATATAGAGTGAGTTTCCTTCACCTGTTTGAGCAAAATCCACAATGTCAGACAGATCGGGAGTCAGTGTCTGCATGGGGTTCCAGAGCAGGCGGATTTCGCTGGTTGATTCCGAGATGGCCGTTAAGTTATCTGGGATTTCCGGCGTGGTGGTTACTTGGATGATGTCGGAATAGGAGGAATCGCCGATAGTGTTGTGAGACTTGACCCGGTAATAGTAGGTCGTATTGGGGGACAGATCGTCGAGGTCGGCAAAATTGTCTTCGGTAGTATCGGCCGTTGTGAAGTTTTCTCCATCCAACGATTGTTCAACGATAAACGAATCTTGTTCGGAAGTAGCGTTAGGAGTCCAGATCAAGTAAACCTGGTTGTCAGACCATTCTTCTACAGCGAAGTTGGTTGGTGTCAACGGAAGATTGTCTTCGGTTTGGTCACTGACAGAGTTGGATGGCATCGGTCCGATGTCGTTGTACGCATTGACTCGGAAGTAATACGTCGTATTCGCTGTCAAACCGGTAACCGTGTAGGTGGTTTCATTGGCATCGGCCCAGCCGGCAAATTCGAAATTGGTTCCGTCGGTCGATTTCTCAATCGCGAAACCGATCTCGGAACCGGAGCTGCAGGTCCATTCCAAATCGGCCGTAGTGTTTGAGGTGTCATTTACCGAGGAGAGTGTGGCCGCGACGGGAACTCCGTAATAGACCGTGAAGCTTTGCGTATCGTAGCCACCGTCGTCATCGTAGAGCGTTACATCAACCATGTAGACGCCAGCTTCGGTATACGTGTGGCCTGCTTTAAATAAACCGAGGGTGTCAATGCCGGCGCTGCCCGACATGATTATGATGTCGTCGTCCGTAGCGTCGCCGCCCACCCTGCCGGTATCGCTGGTTTCGTCCCCCCAGTTGATAACATACTCGAAGGCTTCTGCGGTACTTCCCGGGCTGTTGTCAAATCCCGGATCGGTGAAGGAGACCGAAAAACTCAGAGTGCTGTCTTCGTCGACGTATTGATCTTCGATCTCGGCAATCGTGGGTGAGACGTTAAACACATCGAGACCGGTACTCATCTCCCAATGTCTTGCGAGTAGGGTGGCGTCCAAAATATCGACGGTGCCGTCGTCGTTGAAGTCGCCGTCAAGCCAAGTAGTTTCTTCACTTTCCCAATTGTATGACAGGATCCCTAAGTCATCGCCATCAACGTCACCATCGAGGTCCGCGTCGCCCGGAAGGAGCGGGTACATGTTGACCGTGGTGCTATTATACGTGATTTCAATGGCATAAGTTCCATCGTCTGCATAGGTGTGGGTGGCGGTGCCCGAACGATCATCCGAGTTCAGGGTAATGTCATCGCCCCAGCCGGACGTACTGTCTCCACTCGAAGTCGTCCCATCTCCCCAGTCGATCACCATCGAGCTGATAGTGCCAGCATCGAAATAAGTGAAGTCCAAGGAATAAGCGTTTGTTTCGGCATCTCCTTCATAGATCAAGGGAATATCTTGGACTTGAACTTCCAAAGTGGTGAGAGTGGCATTTTCTTGTGCTAGCTGGTCATCCCAAACGGCAACAGTAATGGTGTAATATCCGGGATATTCGTAAATGTGGCTTTCCCAGAAATAGGATTCGGTATCTTGACCAACCGTTCGAGTGAGCGTCTCCGCCACGGGAGGATCGCCACTGTAATAATCTTGATAGAAAGTTCCATCAATATCATCGATGCGCAGGCCGACTTCTTGAGAACCGTCGCCCCAATCGATGGAATAGTAAAACGTATCGTTGGCATACAAACCGGCAAGCCCGGGATCGCTCAGAATGGCTTCGAGAATGAACAGTTCATCCTGCATGATCGCGGCCGCGCTGCCGTCAATGCTATCGACAACCGGTGCGAGCTTATATTCATAAGCACCAATGTCCACCGAGTCGTAACTGATTCGGTCATTACCGTCGAGATCTACATC
>JASFHG010000122.1:0-8685 GCA_050123355.1 Planctomycetia bacterium | reverse complement strand
AAGAAAAAGGTCGCGAAGAAAAAGAAGAAGGTAGCCAAGAAGAAGACTACCAAGAAAAAGGTCGCGAAGAAAAAGAAGGCCACCAAAAAGAAGGTAGCCAAGAAAAAGAAGAAAGTCGCGAAAAAGAAGGTAGCTAAGAAAAAGAAACCCGCGAAAAAGAAGGTTGCCAAAAAGAAGAAGAAGGTAGCCAAGAAGAAGGTCGCCAAAAAACGACGCACTTGCAAACGTAAGTAACGTTTATTGACCGTACCAAGGGTAATCGGGCCCCGCGTTCCGGGATGAATTGACTCCCGAAAATCTACCTTCACGGCCTGTTACCAAAAGACGAATCACGCTACGACGAGAAAGAGCCGCTACGACCGTTATGGTTCATAGCGGCTCTAGGTTTGCGCAAACCCCTTTTATTAAATCACTTATCGCAAAAACTCTCGATCGTACTTTCTCCCAGTTGACCTTGTCCGAAACGGCCGTTTTCTCTACAATCCGCCACGCTAGCAAAAATCTTCAATCGCTCGATCAATACCATGTCTAACCGTCGACGAAAAATCGGACTGATCTCGCTCGCTTTGGTCGCACTCGTGCTAAGGGTGGTCGTGGTCTTCGTGCTCTCGACCGATCATGCCGCACCGGTCACGTACGAACATGGCGAGATCGCCAAAAATCTGCTCGAAGGCCGCGGCTTCTCCGTCGAGTTGCTCGGTGGCGAAGGTCCAACCTCGCAACAAGCCCCGTTTTACCCATTTTTACTCGCCACGATTTACAGCCTGTTTGGAGTCGAATCAAGTGCGGCCATCTTGGTCGTTCAACTGTTGCAGTGTCTCGTCGGAGTCGGGCTGGTCTTGGCGGTCGTCTGGCTGGCATGGTCTCTTTTGCCCGATCGACCACGAGTTGGTTGGGTCGCAGGCATCGGAGCGGCTCTCTATCCTACCCATCTTTACATGGTGACACATTTGCAAGTGGCGATTTGGGCCGCGCTCGTGTTGACCGTCCTGGTGGCATGGGTGGCAGCGTCACGAGGGAAGCAATCGTGGACCAGGGCCATGGTCGCAGGCATCCTCTCGGGGCTTTTATTGTTGATCGAGCCGATCTTGGCCCTTGCACTGCCGATCTGTGCCTGGTTTTTCTGGGTAGGCGAGTCGCGACGGTTCAACGTCGGGGCGTTCGGCCGTGTCGCCACGATGGCAGGAGTTGCCGCACTGGTCATCCTGCCGTGGACGATCCGAAACTGCGTCGTGCATGGCGAGTTCGTCTTCGTCAAGTCGTCGTTCGGCTACGCATTTTGGCAAGGGAACAACCCGATCAGCCACGGCACTGACAAGATTCCGAAGTCGACGGCCGAGAAGCTTCGCAACGATCACGACGGTACGCTCGCCGGCATGGACAAGGCACTCTGGGAAGCGCGTCACGAAACACTCTACATCGACCGGGTCGCCTTGACGGAAAAAGATTATGAAACTCTCGGCGCGATGAGCGAGCCGGAGCGCTGCCGCACGCTCGGTCGACGTGCCTGGTCGTTCATCACCGAGGAACCGGCCAGCTACGCACGCCTCTGCTGGAACCGGCTCCGCTACTTCCTCTTGTTCGACGAGACCAACCCAAAGGCGTCGAACTGGGTTTATCGTTTCTCGACGGTCGTTTGGCTCGTGATGATGTTCATCGGCGGCTTGGTCTGTCTGCGACGCTGGCGGCAGCTCTGGCCGATCTTCGCGATCTTCGCGATCGTCACACTTTTTCACACTTTAGTGATCACGTCCGTCCGGTTCCGGATCCCGATTGAGCCGCTCTCGTTCGTTTGGGCTACCGCTGCATTGGGCCGCTGGGTCCTGCGTCGCCGCGAAACTCCGACACAAGAGCTCCGCATCTTCCACCCGGGCGAACGCTCGCAAGACAACTCTGAAGACGCTCACATCCTCTCCGGCCCACACTATCCGCTACGTCGAGCGGGCTAAAGAGGATAGTGTGAACGACAGAGAAGCACAAGAAACAAAGCCCGGCCGTTGTTATCGGTGTTTTCGACCGGCGGACGAGTGCTTTTGTGACACGATTCCGTCGATCGACAATCGGACCGACGTGCTCATCTTGCAGCATATCCGCGAGCGATTTCATCCGTTCAACACCGCACGCATCGTGCACCTCGCTTTAAAGCATTCGACGCTGTTGGTCGACGAAACGGAGCCACTGGCCGAGATAGAACTTCCGCTCAAGCCGCAGGCAGGACTTCTTTATCCCGGGCCGGATGCAAAACTTCTCTCGGACCTCGCGCCGGAAGAGCGGCCTGACCAACTGGTGATCCTCGACGGGACGTGGCATCATGTCAAAACGCTTTTTCGCGACCTGCCGGTGCTGAAAACGTTGCCCTGCTATCGACTCTCGCCGGAGACGCCGGGCCGGTATCGTATCCGCCGCGAGCCGAACACAACGTCCCTCTCGACCATCGAGGCGACTGTCGCTGCACTGACGGCTCTGGAGCCAGAAACCGTTGGCCTGGAGCAACTTACGCAAGCTTTCGACAGAATGATCGAGCAGCAGTTGACTCATCACAAGGCTCCGACCGGATGGCGGCAGAACCGGCGACGGAACCGGACCGTGATGAACGTCCCGCGGGCGATCGCCAAAGATTTTGCGAACCTGATAGTCGCGTATGGCGAGTCGACGCCGGGCGGTCGCGGTCGGAAGCGAGCGTCATGTCGGCCTGTCTATTGGGTCGCCGAACGGCTCGGCACGGGTGAACGCTTTTCGAGTACGATCCAAACCGACGCCCCGCTCGACAGATCGTTTCTCGGCCACTTAGAACTAACGGCCAACGATTTCGCAAACGCCGCCTCGTCCGAACAATTTTGCGAAGCCTGGTCTGACTTCCTCCGCCCTATGGACACGCTGGTTGTCTACCACCCGAACACGATCCGCCTGCTCCGCACGATCGGCGCCACGATCCCACCGTGTGTCTTTCTAAAATCGATCGACTTCGAGTCCACCGACCGCCACTACACCTCGCTTGAAGAAATTTTAGAGGCAAAGCACCTCACCAGCCCCACGCCCACCCACCCCGGCCGTGCCGGGCGACGTCTGGCTGACGCGATTGCACTGGTGCGATATTTGAATGAGCTTTCTTAGCCATCGAGCTTGCTCGTCGTTTGTGGTAAAAACCGCATCTCTTTTATTATCGAGCTAGGCTTGAACTACGTTTCGCGATTCCGACACCAACCCATGTTCGTTAGCCGCGTGACTTTATGTCCGCGATTTAACCGATCCAATTGAACGCGGGTGAAGGGCGCTCCGAAATCGTCGATTTCACAGAAACGTATCCCTTAACATGACCATAACCGTTAAATCGCGGACATAAAGTCACGCGGCTAACGGACGTGCACACGGCTAGAACGTGTTCACTCATGCACGATTGAAGATGCGCCTACTTTTTTCCTTCACGCAACTTCTTTCGGATTGCTTCGAGGCGGGTAGCGAGTTCGGCTTCGAAGCCGCGGTTGACGGGGCGGTAGTATTCGCGGTCGATGCCGAGGTAGTCTTGGGCGGCGACGCCGTCTTCGGCGTTGTGGGCGTATTGGTAGCCCTGGCCGTGGCCCAATTTCTTAGCGCCGGAGTAGTGGCCGTCTTTGAGATGGACCGGAACGGGCAAGATGCGGCCTTCGCGGACGTCACGGCGGGCTTCGCCGATACCGACCGTCGACGCGTTCGACTTGTGGGCACATGCCAGATAGGTTACCGCTTGGGCGAGCGTCAGTTGGCACTCGGGCAGGCCGACCAGCTCGCATGCTTGCGCGGCCGCGACCGCCAGGCCCAACGCGCCGGGTGAGGCGTTGCCGATGTCTTCGCTCGCAAGGATCACGAGCCGTCGGGCAAGGAACCGGACGTCTTCGCCCCCTTCGAGCATCCGGGCAAGCCAGTAGATCGCGGCGTCCGGGTCGCTGCCGCGGATACTTTTGATCAGGGCACTGATCGTGTCGTAGTGCGTGTCGCCATCCCGGTCGTATTGGATCGCCTTGCGCTGGACCGACTCGGCCGCCAACTCGCGGGTCAGCTCGATCGGGTCACCCTCTTTGGGTATCTCGCTGGAAAGGACCGCGACCTCCAGGGCGGAGAGGGCCCGGCGTGCATCGCCGTCACTCACTTCGGCAAGAAAGTCGATCGCGTCGTCGTGGGCGTGGATGTTGAAGCGGCCGAGGCCGCGCTCTTTGTCGGCGATGGCCCGATGTAAAAGCTGTTTGATTTGCTCCTCGTCGAGTGCTTCGAACTGGAAGATCTGCGACCGGCTGACCAGCGCATTGTTGATCGTGAAGAACGGGTTCTCGGTCGTTGCGCCGACGAGGATCGCAATCCCGTCTTCGACGTCCGGCAGCAGGGCGTCCTGCTGGGCCTTGTTGAAACGGTGGATCTCGTCGATGAACAGGAGCGTCTTCTGGCCGTGGACCGACAGCCGATCGCGCGCGGCGGTCAGCACCTCGCGAAGCTCCTTCACGCCACTGGTTACGGCGCTAAGCTGTTGAAAGCTGCTTTGGCTCTCTCCGGCCAGCAGGCGGGCGAGGGTCGTCTTGCCGCTGCCAGGCGGGCCGTAAAAGATGACCGACCCGAGCCGATCCGCCTTGAGCAACCGACGCAACAGCTTCCCTTCGCCCAGGAAGTGTTCCTGGCCGACAAACTCGTCGAGCCGAGCGGGCCGCATCCTCGCGGCAAGTGGCTGGGCTTTTGAGCGATTCGCGTGTTCTTCGGCTTCGAATAAGGACATTTTTTGGTTCAGTGCTTCCGCACTGGCGTATTGGTGGCGGTTGTTGGTATGTAACGTGGGAGCCTGTATTTTATTTGCTGTGCTGTTTGGCTCCGCTCAATTTCGACTTGCGGGGTTTTAAAATTTGTTAACGGCGGGGCTTGTCCCCGCGTTAAACGCCATATTCAACTTCTAAACGCGGGGACAAGCCCCGCCGCTAACTATTAAAATGGTTCGACAATGCCACTCTCGGGGAGCAAGTCGGCCAGGGGGCAGCCGTCGCACTTGGGGGTTTTGCGGCAGTGGTTCTTACCGACTTGGACGAACAGGGCGTGAAACTCGTTGTATATCGCAACGTCGTCCGGCAGACCGCTCAAAAAATGATCCTGTAGGCCATGGTAGTCGATCTCCGGCTCGATCCAGCCGTGGCGGGTCATCACGCGGTAGGTATATGCGTCGATCACGAACGTCGGGAGGTTACCGGCGTAGAGGAGGATCGAGTCGGCCGTTTCCGGCCCGATGCCGTTGATCGACAGCAGCTCCTCACGTAGCGTCGAGACCGAGCAGGCGAACATCGCGTCGAGGTCGCCGTCGTGTTGTTCGACGATATATTTCAGCAGATTCCGCAGCCGCTTGGCTTTGATGTTGAAGTATCCGGCCGGGCGGATCAGCTCGGCAAGTGTTTCAGCATCCACTTCATAAAGCGAGAGTGGGTCGAGCAGTTCTTCGCGGCGGAGGTTTTCGATCGCTTTCTCTACGTTCTTCCAGTTGGTGTTCTGAGTGAGGACGGCTCCGATCATCACTTCAAACGGCGACTCACCCGGCCACCAATCCTGCGGTCCGTAGGCGGCCAAGAGCGTGTCGTAAAGGGTTTGGAGTGAAGTCATGGAAGTTTACAAGAATCCGTAGCGAGGAACCGAAATAGAGGCTGCGTCTCAATTTCGGCTTGGGATGTGATTTTTCTGCCCTCTAATAAAAAAGGGAGAAGTCGGAAGATTCACACTTCAAACTTCTCCCTTCAAGCTTCTTTTTAGGCACCAAACTTGCCGAGTTTGTCGGTATTGGCCAGCAGCAACGGCATCATGTTGAGTGCTTCGAATTGGCCGAGTCCACCGGCCAGGGCAGCCGTTTCGCCGTATTCGGTCACTGCGTCAGTGCGGCAGTTCTCGCCGACCAAGAGCGTCGGGACCGGGTGCCAGCTATGCGAGGCCATCTTCGCCGGGGTGCTGTGGTCGCCGGTGACGATGATCGCATCCGGCTTCAGAGCCATCACGCGCGGGACGATCTTATCGAACTCCTCGACCATCTTCACCTTTGCGTCGAAGTCGCCGTCTTCGCCGCGGCTGTCGGTGTACTTGAAATGGACGAAGAAGAAGTCATACTTGTCCCAAACCTTCTCAAGCACGTCGATCTCTTCTTCCAACGTCGCCGGTTCTCCTTCGATCGTCATGCCGACGAGCTTCGCGAGCCCTTTATACATCGGATAGACAGCGATCGCGGCGGCACGCACACCGTAGACATCCTGATAGGACGGGATATGCGGCGCAACCGAGAAACCACGCATCGTCAGGCCGTTCGCCTTCGCTTCCCCTGCGAGCAGTTTGCAGGCTTGAGTATAAAATTCGGCGGCTATCTCGGCCGTCTTCTCGCTGGCCGCGTCGGCGGCTCTCGGAGCGAACGGCGGGACGCCCGTCTTTTGTGGGTCGGTATCTTCAACATGTCCGCCGAGCCCTTCGCCACGGAAAACGACGACAAATCGGTGTTCTTTGACCGGCTCGACGAAGATCTCGACGCCGGGGATCTTCACTTCACGTAGCTTGATCGCCAGCGGGGCACTCTCTTCGGTCGGGATCCGACCAGCACGGCGATCCGAGATGTTACCGTCGGCATCGAGCGTGCAGAAGTTGCAGCGGATCGCGACATCTTTCGGCCCGACATGAAAGCCGATCCCGGTCGCTTCGAGAACGCCGCGACCGATGATAAACTTCAACGGGTCATAGCCAAATAGGCCCAAGTGTCCAGGCCCGCTGCCGGGGGTGATGCCATGCTTGATCGGGATCGACGACCCGCTGACACCAATTTTGGCCAGTGCGTCAAGGTTCGGCGTGTTGGCCGCCTCCAGTTCGGTCTTTCCGCCCGGCTCCAGAGGGAGACCGCCGATCCCGTCGGAGACGAGCATGACGATCTTCTTATCGTTGACAACGTGAAGCGAGCGAACGAGTTCTTGCATATCCATATTTGAGTTCCTTTGGTTTTGGTGTTTTTTGTAGGAAAGGGAACCAAAATAGAGGCTGCGCCTCAATTTCGGCTTGATGTTCAAGTCGCAGAAACAATCTGAGCGTATGAAAATATACGCTATCGGGCTTGAAAGAGCTTTGTGTCAATCAAACCATATACTTGCTTCAACCGCGAAAACCCGTATTATAGACCTTCAGAGAACAAGATGAAGTACCGGGGTGACTCGCATAAGCATAAAAACGGCGATTTCCTTGTTCCATCCTGCCTAAATTCCCGATTCCCCCAGAAGCGGCTCTTTATATCCCCCTATAGATATTGATAGAAGGACCACGGAAATGAACGCGTCCGGCATCCCCAACATCTCGTATGACCCCAGCGCCACCTTCATCCCAACGACCGGGATCTCGAAAGAATGGCTCAAATGGCTCAAGCCACAACTCCTCGCAGCGCGGAACGAAGTGCTTGACGACTTGACGCTCTGGAAATCGAAGGGGCCCATCCCGGACGAGAAGCAGCCGCTGGACGCCGGGTTCATCGATCTTCCGGAACGGTTGTTGCACGATTATCGCGAACGGGGGAACAGTAGCCAGGTCGGGCGGATTCTCGCGACGGCCGATCGACTGGCCAACCGAGTCGATAAGGTCGTCGTGCTTGGGATCGGTGGTTCTTACATGGGTGCGCGGGCCGTGTTCGAGGCATGCTGTCATCCGTATCACAACGAACTTGATCGTGAAGCTCGGAAGGGTCGACCGCGGATCTACTTCGGCGGGAACAACGTCGACAACGATGCGACAGCCGGGCTGGTGGACATGTTGGGCCGCGACGACGGGAAGTTCGGCATCGTCGTGATCAGCAAGAGCGGCGGTACGCTCGAGACGGCCGTCGCGTTTCGGCTCTTTCTCGATAAACTGAGCCAGGCGTTTGACGGCGACCTCAACAAACTGTATGAACTGGTCGTACCGGTCACCGGCGATAACAGCCGACTTTTCAATCTGGCGACCGCACTCGGTTGCCAAGAAACGTTCCCGATCCCCGACGGTGTCGGCGGACGGTTCTCGGTCTTCACGGCTGTCGGACTCCTTCCGGCCGCGGTGCTCGGGCTGGATATCGTCAAGCTGCTGGAAGGGGCGGCGGTCGCCAATCAGCAGTTCTGCAATTCCGATCCAAGCCACAACCCGGTACTCGACTATGTGGGTGTATGCCACCTGCTCGAAACACGTCGCGACATCCATACTCGTATCCTTTCGACCTGGGGATCGCGGATGGAAGCGATCGGGCTGTGGTACGATCAGCTTCTGGCTGAGAGCCTCGGCAAGGACGGTCAAGGCGCGCTGCCGCTGACGGTAGTCAACACGCGCGACCTGCACTCCCGCGGCCAACAGCACCAAGAAGGGCGTCGCGATAAAGTGGTGACGAACCTGATCGTCGACAAACCGAGTTGCGCACCGGTCACGATCCAAACATCGAGCTTGAATCAGGACCTTCTCAACGATATGGCAGGCAAGTCCTTGGTCGACATCATGTCGGCGGCCGTCAACGGGACGAACCGTGCGTATGCCGACGACCATCGCCCGACGGCCGACCTCCACCTGCCGAAGCTGGACGAGGCGTCGATTGGCCAAATCTTCCAAATGCTTATGCTGGCGACCGTCGTCGAGGGCCGCCTGATCGGCATCAACCCCTACGGCCAGCCCGGCGTCGAAGCCTACAAACGCCACATGACCCAC
>JASFHG010000121.1:0-8712 GCA_050123355.1 Planctomycetia bacterium | reverse complement strand
AGGGCAAGGTAATCGGGCAGCACGAACCCCTTTTCCCTCCATTTTTAGGCGAATTCTTCCTATACGATGGTCGTGGGGTATCGGTTCAAAAAAGGGGCTTTTGGGGTTAAAGCCGCCAATTTACCCAGTGTTTTTATAGTAACCGATAATCCAGAATATCGGCAAACGCCCCTTCAAAAAATCGGGCTCTTTTCACGATTCTTGAACCGTATAACACAAAAGAGGGGTGCGGTTCTTTGTGCCGAAACGCAAGCCAAATTTCCTTTAGTCGCCAAGCTTGCTCGGCGATTGACGTAAGCTCATCCTTCAAAGCGCCGAGCAAGCTTGACGGCTAAAGGAAAGCGGAAAAACATTGGTGCCTAGAGTCTTATATTCCCACGATATTATATCCGCAGTCGACGTGGAGGGTTTCGCCGGTGACGCCGCCGGACATGGGGCCGAGGAGGTAGAGGCCGGTTTGGCCGAGTTCTTCCGGTTCGACGAAGCGGGGAAGGCACGACTTTTCGGTCGAACGGGCACGCATCTTGTCGAAGTCGGAGACGCCGGCCGAGCTGAGTGTGCGCATCGGGCCGGCACTGAGCGCGTTGACCCGGATCCCTTTCTCGCGGCCCAAGTCCCAGGCCAGGTAGCGGACGCTATGCTCCAGGGCCGCCTTGCAGACGCCCATGATGTTGTAACCGGGGATGACCTTCTCGCCGCCAAAGTAGCTGACCGTCAGGATCGAGCCGTTCTCGCTCATCAGTGGCGCGGCAGCCTGCGAGACCGCCACGAGGCTATAGACGCTGATGTCCATCGCCAGGTGCCAGCCCTTTCGGGTCGTTTGATAGTAAGGGCTCCGCAGTTCTTTCGGCGGGGCGAATGCGATCGAGTGGATCAGAAAATCGAGCCGCCCGTAGACACTTTTGACTTCGCGGAAGACGGCCGTGATGTCGCGGGTGCGCTGCACGTCGCACGACATGAAGACCTTGGGATTGTGGCGACCGACGAGTTTCTTTACACGCCGCTCGGCCGACTCGCTCGGCAGGTGGGTGAATGCCAGCTCGGCGCCTTGTTCATAGAGGGCTTCGCTCATGGACCACGCGATACTCCGATCGTTGGCCACGCCCATCACTAGCCCGATCTTATCCGAAAACATGTCGTTTTTCATGGTAGATTGGCCGAGGGGTTGTAGGGGGTATTTATGCTTTTAGCCGCCGAGCGTGTCGACGCGTCGGAGGTGAACCCAAAGCGACGAGCAAGCTCGACGGCTAAATTATATGTGAATGACAGATTAAATCAACTTTTTACTCGACGACCGGGATGGGGCCTGCAAGCGTTTCGTAGTGATCCAAGGTCAGGCTGTCGCCCGCGCAGATCTTTTCGCAGTTCATGCTAAGCTCGGCCATTTTGTCGTTGATGTACCGCTCCGCGACCAGTTTCTTGCGATCCCACTGGGTCGCTTGGCCCAGCAGCAGGTGGCCGCAGAGGATGCCGATTGCCGAATCGACCAGGCGTCGGGCCGACAGGTCGACAAACGAGCCGGAGCGGCCTTTGGCAAACGCGATCGCTTCCTTGAGCTTTTCGTGGCCGGCGATCAGTTTCTGCTTCAAGGCTTCGAGCTGATCGTCACCAAGCTTCTTCGCTTCGTAGTCGGCGATGAATTGTTCGAACGTGCCAGAGGTGACGCCCTTGATCGCGGCGACTACTTGCAGTTGGCTCGTTCCTTCGTAGATCGTCGTGATCCGCGAGTCTCGCCAGTAGCGTTCCGACGCATAGTCCTTCATGTAGCCGGAGCCGCCGAGGACCTGGATCGCGCGGTGTGAGATATCAATCGAGAGTTCCGAGCAGTAGTACTTGCTCATTGGGGTCAACATACTATTGATCCGCTTGAGACCGCGGCCCTTTTTCTTCAGAGTTTTTGCTTCCTCCGGATCGAGCTGGTCGGCGTGCCATTCGAGCAGCCGGAGGTTGTTATTCTCTTGGTCGCAGAACCGGCTCGTTTCATAAAGCAACGCTCGGGCCGCTTCGAGATCGACCTTCATGCCGGTGACCAACTCGGCCACAGCGGGGAGACGTTCGATCGGGCCACCAAACTGTTCACGTGTGTTGGCATACGTTCGTGCGACGCGGTAGGACGCTTCGGCGATACCGACCGACTGGGCCGCGATGCCGACGCGGGCACCGTTCATCAAGGCCAGGACGTACGTGATCAGGCCACGTTGACGCTCGCCGATCAGACGGGCGGGCGTATTGTCGAAGACCAACTCGCACGTCGGCGAGCCGTGGATGCCCAGCTTGTGTTCGAGGTGTCGCACGCGGACCGTTTCGCCTCGCTCGGCGATGAAGAGGCTCAAACCGCGGCCGTCCGAGATGTGATGCTCACTTCGGGCCAGCACCAAAAGTATCTCGCCACAGCCGTTCGTGATGAACCGCTTGACGCCGTTGAGGACCCAGTTGCCGTTCTCGTCTTGATCGGCACGGAGTCGGACCGCTTGCAGGTCGCTACCGGCGTCGGGCTCGGTAAGAACCATCGCTCCGGTCACTTCGCCAACACAGAACTTCGGCAGGACCTCGTCCTTGATATCTTGCGAGGCGAACGCGTTAACCGTTTCGGCGATCCCTTGCAGGCCGAACATGTTCATGAACGACGCATCGGCGCGGGAGACGATCTCGGTCGCGATCGTATAGATCAGGTTGGGGCAGTTCAGGCCGCCATATTTTCGCGGCAGCGTGAAGCCCATCATGTCGGCTTGACTCAGTCGGTCGAGGTTCTCTTGGACCAGTGGATGAAGGGTTACGGTCCCGTTGTCGTTGAGCGTGTTTCCCTCTTCGTCGACCTGTTCGGCGTTGGGAGCGATTGTCTCGCCCGCCACTTCGCCGATGATCTCCAAGGCGAGTCGATAGTTGTCGACCATGTCGTCGGCGTCCTTCGGAGCATAGTCCGCATCGCCGTTCTCGGCCAGCCGCTCTTGGATCTCGGCCAGCGACTTCATGTCGATGTGGTTAAACAAAAACTGGATATCTTCGTTGTCGGTAAAGAAGTTTGCCATGGGCAATCTCCCCGTGGTTGGAGTGTTTTGGTTTTGGGTTGTGTCTTGTACGTTGTATGTTCGTTAGCAATATTCTTAGCCGCCGAGCTTGTTCGGCGATTTGACCTGCTCACCAATTTCAATCGCCGAACAAGCTCGACGGCTAAAGGGGGAGCATTTATCGCTAGCTTGCTTTTTCCTTGATCGAACTGATCAGCATCGGGATGACTTTGTTGAGGTCGCCGACGATGCCGTAATGGGCTACGCCGAAGATCGGGGCGTCGGGGTCTTCGTTGATCGCGATGATCTTCGCCGACTCTTCCATGCCCGCCCGGTGTTGGACTGCACCGGAGATGCCGACCGCGATATACAACGCGGGCCGGACCGTCGTGCCGGTTTGACCAACCTGGTGCTCCTTGCCGATGAATCCGCTGTCGACCGCCGCACGGGACGCGCCGACCGCACCGCCGAGAGCCCCGGCCAGTTGCTGGATGAGGTGGAAGTTCTCTTTGCTTCCGACGCCCGCTCCACCGGCGACGATGATACGGGAACCCTTCAGGTTGATCTTGCGTTCTTCGAGGTGTCGTTCGATCAGGCTCAACGCCATCAGCGTGTCATCGATTTCGACCGTTTCGTTGACCACTTCGCCCGTCCGCGAGGGATCGGCGTCCAGAAGCGGCATCACGCCTTCACGCACGGTCGCCATCTGGGGCCACCAGTCGTAGTTGACGATTGTCGCGATGATGTTTCCGCCAAACGCCGGCCGGATCTGCAGGAGCAAGTTCGGGTGAACCGTGCCACTTTTCGGGTCGGTCACGTCGCTGATGTCGAGGTCCGTGCAGTCGGCGGTCATGCCGGCACGCACGGTCGACGCAACGCGCGGAGCCAGGTCGCGGCCGATGGCTGTCGCACCATAGATCACGATTTGCGGTTCGTGGCGTTCGACCATGGTTGTCACGACTTTGGAATAGGGGCCAGTCTGATAATGGGCGAGCTTTTCATCGTCGATCAGATAGACTCGGTCGATACCATGCCCAATTAGCTCAGCAGTCAGGTGGCCGACGTTCGATCCGGCCAGTACGGCTCCGGCTTTGACACCCAGTCGATCGGCCAGTTCTCTTGCCTTACCACAAAGCTCCAAAGCCACATCGTGTAAGGAGCCGTCTTCTTGTTCGGCAAAAACCCAAACTTCGCCTTGGCGATTCGGTTCAATCATTGTTTCGTCTCGGTTTTATAACTTAAGTTTTACTTTTATTTTCTCGTTAGCCCCGTCGCCTGCGACGGGTTTGCTACATTACCGGCCGCAGGCGACCGGGCTAACTTACTGTTGATTCGTTTGTTGGTGTTCTTGTCGCCGAGCAAGCTCGGCGGCTAAATGTAGTAGTTGTCTAGCCCAGCGTGCGATCTTCGACCAATTCGTGGATGAGGCCTCGGACGCCATCTTGGTTGGCTTCGACTTCGGTGTAGCCTTCTTTCGTCAAAACGATTGACTGGATCCGGAAGACCTTTGTCGGCGATCCGGAGAGACCGCATCGTTCGAGCTCGGCACCGATCGCGTCGAGGTCCCACTGTTCGATTAGCAGATTTTCGGCCTTCAGTGCTTCACAGCGTTTGGCTTCTTCGGCCGCTCGCTCTTCGTCGGACGCGTCAGGCATGTCGGTTCGGACCTCGCCGGAGATTTCGGCCGGGACACGGGCACGCTTATAACGCATAACTCGCTTGGCTGCCGAAGGACGCGGCTTGTTGGCTGTATCGATCACCGTGACCAAGACCGGCAACTTCGCCTCGACCGTTTCCCAGCCGTGGCCGATGTTGCGGCGGATTTGGACCTTGTCGCCTTCGAGGTTGACGACTTCTTCGAGATACGTTACCTGCGGGATGTCCAGTTTCTCGGCACATTGCGGACCGACTTGGGCCGTGTCGCCGTCGATCGCTTGTCGACCGCAGAAGACAAAGTCGTACTTGCCGACCGTCTTGACCGCCTGGCTGAGGATATAGCTGGTCGCCAGCGTATCGCTCGCCGCGGCACGCCGGTCGGTCACCAGGATCACGCGATCCGCGCCGCGATAAAGACAGTCACGCAAGACGTTCGCCGCCTTCGGGGGGCCCATGCTTAATACCGTGACCGTTCCACCATATTTGTCTTTCAGTTCGACCGCCGTTTCGAGAGCGTGCAGATCTTCCGGGTTGAAGATTGCCGGCAACGCGCCTCGGTTGACGGTTCCGTCCTCTTTCATGGCATCGGCTGTAACATTAGCCGTATCGGGAACTTGCTTTACACAAACAATACTGTCGTATGGCACCGTTTTTTACTCCGTGCTTGAAAGTCGGTCAGGAAAGGGGTCCTGACGTAGAGTGGTTATCTGGGTTGTCGTTCTTTTGGGCCAGAAGCTATTCCAGCCCGATGGGGAAGGGCGAATCCTGACCTATTAGCATGACCGAACATGATCGAATAAATCGGTAACATCGGTGTCCCCGTTGCCGAAGCTTGATCCTATCTGGGATCTGGGGACCGCTAAAAGCCCGGAGCCTATCACCCCCAGAGCGATTGGTCAAGGGCTCATAAGCAAAAGAGGGCTACAATGGGCAATATGCGTCACCTGGGAGGGGGATTTTACGAAGAGGGCTAGGGCGGCTAGCTAATTTTTGGGGCATTTTAGAGTGAATTAAGCTTTTCGGCCAGTTCTTCAGCCGTCAGATTTCGGATCAAAAATCGCTTTTGGCGAGAGGTTTCCCCGCTGAGTAGCTCGACTTGGGAGCGGCGCAGGCCAAGCGATTTGGCGATCACCTCGGCGATCGCCTTGTTGGCCTTCCCCTTTTCGGGGGCCTGGGTGACCCGAACCAGTAACATCCGGTCCCGGACCCCTGCCACTTCGTTCCGCCGTGCCCCCGGCTGTGCCCGAACGGCCAGACTGGCTCCTTCGGAATGCGGAGAGATGTCGATTTTGCTTTCCGTCATGGATACTCCAACTACTTCGAACCGCAGAATATCGAATGTCCAACTCCGAATTTAGAAGGAAGGAGCTTCCGCTCCCAGGTTTTTTTCACGCCGGTGCGGTAGCACTTTACTTCGACATTCGAAATTCGGTGTTCGATATTCTGCGGTTCCTTCCCCCTCGTGTCATTGTCTTCTATACGTTAAAATACCGGTTTTCAACCTGCTTGCCCACCCTACTTTCTAGAACTTGGAGAAGAACGACGTGACCGCCACGATCCTTGATGGAAGAACGATGGCCCAAGAGCTTCGGGCCGATATTGCCAAAGAAACCGCCCAATTCGTTGCCGAGACTGGTGTGACCCCCTGTCTAGCGGCGATTCTCGTGGGAGACGATCCGGGCAGCCAAGTCTATGTCCGGAACAAGGAACGGGCGTGCGAAAAGGCGGGCATGGCAGGCCGGGTTTTCCGCTTTGACGAGACAACCGACGAGGAACTGTTCGCCCTGATCGATAAGTTAAATAATGACGAGTCGGTCCACGGCATCCTTGTTCAAACCCCGCTGCCCGATGGTATGAACCAGGAAGCGGTTCTCGAAGCGATCCATCCGTTGAAGGACGTCGACGCGTTCCACCCGGACAACGTCGGCCGGATCGTTCAAAACCGCCCCCGATTTCTTCCTTGTACCCCCTATGGTATCCAGGAGATGCTCGTTCGCAACAAGATCGAGACCGCCGGTGCCAACGTTGTGGTCGTCGGGCGAAGCGATCTGGTCGGCAAGCCGATCGCGATCATGCTGATGCAAAAAGGCCCGAAGGCCAACGCGACGGTCACCGTTGCCCATAGCCGGACGAAGGATCTCGCGGCCCTGTGCCGGACGGCCGACATCCTAATCGTGGCGATTGGTCAGGCGAAGTTCGTCACGGCCGACATGGTCAAGCCGGGCGCGACGGTGATCGATGTCGGGATCAACCGGACCGCAGACGGCCTGGTTGGCGACGTTGACTACGAGCCCCTGTTGGAGGTCGCCGGCGCGATCACCCCGGTCCCGGGCGGTGTCGGTCAGTTGACCGTCACGATGCTCTTGAAAAACACACTCCAAGCGGCCCGATTGCAGGTAGGGTAGGAGAACGTGTTTTTATAATGTTAGCCGCCGCACTTGTGCGACGTTTCTGAGAAACGTTTCACGAGTGAAGCGGCTAACCTTTATGCGAAAAACGCCGAACAAGCTCGGCGGCTAATTCTCTTGGTTTCTATGCCTTTGTGGCACGTCGCCGTTTTGCTCTGACGCCCAGAGCGAGTGACATCCCAAGCATCACCAGCAGGACGATGGAGGACGGCTCGGGGACGGCAACAGGACCGGCGAGATACTCGAAGGTGTTTATGGAGAAGGGGCGGTTGTCTACCCTGTCGTAAATTATAAAAGCAGATATGTTTAAAAATATATCTGCATCTCCCAAGGCGATGACTCGGCCATCGCCATAGTTTGCGGTGGCGATCAATGCCACGTCAGTATTATTTTGCCATGCAATTTCACTCGCAGGTGAAACGATTTCCAATTCTCCAGCCGCTTGCATGAATAGTTCGCTAATGCCATCGAAAATAGGGTGTTCTGCAAAGTCGGAGAAATAAAGGCTATCGGGAGAGACATCGGATGCACCCAAAGTAACTCCGAAAACAGAGGCGACCGGTTGGATGTGTTGGTTGCCGGGATTGGGAGCCCCCTGCCAAGGAGTGTTGCCAAGGATCAACAGTCCTCCCCCTTGGTGGACGAAATCCGTAATGGCTGCGACTTCCGCGGAAGTGTAATAGGAGTCCATTGAACCATTGTTGGCAACAACAATGACGTCGTAATCTGAAGGATCGTCGACAAGAAAACCTTGGTCGGTAGAGTCGACGGAAAAACCGTTGTCAGCCAAGTTTTGGACCAATGGCAAGTAGTCTCCGGTTAGTGTGTAGTCCAAGTCGGCACCGTGACTTATGTCCCAGAGGACCTTTCGCTCGGGCACTTCCACCGCCAAGGTGGCCGAACCGAGGGCCAGATAAGCAAACGTTACGACCAATACCGCAATACATTGCAACGTGATTTTTTTTGACATGATGTTTCTCTTCTCTTGGTGGTTCCTGGTGTGAGAGTAATGTTGTGACGGATGATTCTGTTTTAATCGGCATGGGGGGTAAAGCATGAACCACGCCCTGCTGAATGCCATGTCGACTATCGTGATAGTCAGTTTACTGGTGTGAGTTGGGTATGTCAAGAATTTTGTGATGGTATTTAGGAAAAGACAAAAAATACAACATTTTTAGAAGGAAAGACTATTTGGATAATCAAAGTGGCTTGTTTTGGGTAGGTGCTTGTCGGGGGCGTTCGGAAATGTGGGCCAGTGGCTGGTCGACCAGTTGATCGTGACGATGCCCCTGGAAAACACGTTCCAAGCGGCCCGATTGCAGGTGGGACAGCGATGATATAACGGAAAAGCCCGGCTTTCTGCCGCTTAATCGTCACAGACGGAACCCCTCCGTGTGACCGCTTTTGGCAGAAATGGGAAAAAACCCCCTCTTCAGTGCGCCAAAAGTGTTTCGTAAGCTACGTTTCAGTGTATTCGTTGCCTTTGGCGACGTTTGTATATTTGTATAGTTGTCACTGAAACGGGACCGGAAATGACTTTCTTTAGAGATTTATTACTGGCAACTCTTTTTGCTGTTGGGGGCGCTGCGATTTATGGTTGGATCGTGGTTCCCAACATGGTCATGACGGCGGTTGCCGTT
>JASFHG010000120.1:0-8727 GCA_050123355.1 Planctomycetia bacterium | reverse complement strand
CATTTTTATCGATAAAATCCCCTGCCGCCGCAGTAAAGAGCGACACAAAGGTATCCGGATCGATATCGTTCGACAGGAAATGAACCGAGCCATCTCCATAAGCAAATTGAGCGCCATCTGGATGGAAAGAGTAAATCTCTTCCAGGTTATTGCAATTGAACATTTGGCTACCATTGCAATAAACACCAAGGGCAAACCAATTATCATCGCTGGCCCAATGCCAAGCATGGCCAGTATAGGTTCCCGTCATTTCGCCACCTTCCCACTTTTGTGGACGACCGGCCGATTCCACCAGCAGAATCGTGTTAGCAGTACCGTCGGTAACATCCCGAACCGAAACAGTTGCCGGAAGCAGTGGACCTCCTGGGGTTGCCGTTTCACTTGTATAGCTGGCATTGGTATAAGCATCCCCCATTAATGGTTGCAAAATGCCTTTCCAACGATTACGTACTCCACGGTCGCTCACACCTGGAGGACGTGCCGTAATTGTTCTACAGACTGCAAAGTCATTACAGCATTTATAATAATCGGGATAGGCCGATCCTGAAGGGGCACCCGTGCGACCGGGAGCGCTGGGACATTTAAACGTATCAATCGAAACGGCAGTGGCATCTTGGTTGGTCGTACCATGTATATTGACAGTCGAATCCTGCCAGTCCTTCCCAAATTCAAACTGATTATAGACCGCCACTTGTTCAATTTGCGGAAGAATAAAAACGAAAAAGTTGTAACCTATCCTGTTGCTCCAACTGCGCTCGTAAACCGCAGGCGGATAGGCCCTATTCGCATTCTCGTAGTTCAATGCTCCAAGCCCCATTTGACGCAGGTTTGAAGCACAGGTCATTCGTCGGGCCGCTTCGCGAGCGGCTTGGATGGCGGGCAATAACAGCGCGATCAAAATTCCGATGATCGCAATGACTACCAACAGTTCTACTAACGTAAAACCGCGGCGCGTGTGGTGTTTACAGAACATAACTAGTCCCCTTCTTGAACAGAAAATAAGCGCTGGCATTAAAAGATCGATATAAAATCGAATGCCTCAATAAAAACCCCACACTTCCATTTTAAAAAAACGGCTACAAAAATCAAGGTTTTTTATCGTATTATTCAGTCCTTGAGAACCAGAAAACCGTACCTTGCCCCTCTTTTGCAGGAAAAGTGTTTTGTAGAAAATAAGACCTCTAAAAGAAATAGGCGACCAATCCATGAATAAAAATACATCCTGCAAGCCTTATAGCTTCAGCTTTCGTCATATCTTATTTTATACCGACTGAAAAACCGGTCCAAAACACGATACACGCTCTCTGCTCATAAAATTTGCAGCAGTGACAAAATAGAACTCGTCACTTTGTCACTTACGCAAGACCGAAAACCTTCCGCATTTGATTGCAGACGGTCGTCAAGCGTTCCAGGCCGCCGCCCTTCACTTCGGCCGTCGCCCAACCGCTGAAGTTAATGTCAGCCAATGCCTTGCGAACTTGGTCCCACGGCAAATCGCCTTCCCCAATATCGGTAAACCGGCTTTTCTTGCGAGAAAATCCCTTCACGTCCAGCTTGACGCATCGATGTCCGAATTGACGGATCCAGTCGCCCGGCTGACCATATTTCCAATGGTTACCAATATCGTAATACATACCCACCCACGGGCTGTTGAAGCTGTCGACAAATTTGACGAACTTCTCGGCCGATTGTTCGGGCGGGGCAGGAGCATCATGGTCATAGAACATCTGGTTCCATACATTCTCGAAAAGGATCGGTTGGCCATAAGCGGCCGCCATCGGAAGAAGTTTCTTAATCTCTTCTCGGCAACGTTCTTCAACCACGTCGGCCGGACCATCGCTTCCCTTACCGATAACGATCAGAACTCCACAGCCGCCCGCCGCGTGCGAAACGCGGATACAGTGCTCGATGTTCGCCCGCGCCGTCGCACGCTCCTCTTCCTTGGAGCTGGTCAGACGCTGCTTCCAGTGAGCATGATTGATCGCGTTATGGACAAATACCCGCGATTCGGCGACCGCGTCTCGCGCTTCCTCGGGCGTATATTCGGCAGCCCGATCCAGGTCGACCCCATCGAAACCAGCCTCACCGGCCAGCTTCAGCCGCTCGGCCAGCGACCGTTTCTTGCCTCCCTGCTTACTGGAGATCATTCCCAACTTGCACGATAGCAAGATTCGTTTCCCCTCGGGCGGAGCGACCACCGGCTCGGTCTTCGGAGCTTTCTCGGACTTGGCCTCGGCTGTCCCAACGGACAACATCGAAGCGGCCGCGATCGACGTGGCGCCTGCAGCGAGGAAGTGGCGACGATTCCAAGAAGCGTTGGTGGGTTTCATGGTTGGTATCTCCTAAAAGGCGGGTTTGAAATGCGGTGGGTCTCGATAGAGCCTCTCACGCGAGGCATACTCTATTATACTCAAAACGCTCCCGAAAAGAAAGAAGCCGTTTTCCCCTCTATTTCCGCATTTTTATGTCCCTTGCCGGCCAAAATCCACGCCGGTGAAGGTCTCGCGCAGGTCGTCTTCTTCGAAAGCGACGAACCCTGTGAAATCAGTTACGCCAAAAGAACGGGAAAATATCAAAACCAGACAGGCATCACGTTACCGAAGACGAAATAGACGTTTTGTGGAACCTTATAGACTCTCAGATATTCAAAGTTACGAGGCCGACCAACGGAAGGCCGGTTTTTCAGGAAAAAACGTTAAACCGCTTGTAACTTTAAATATCTTACAATCAATAGCCGTTTCCTTCGGCCATCTTCCGGAGAGATTGCACTTCTTGGCGAGAAAGGGGGCGATATTCGCCGGAGGCAAGGTTACCGAGCCGGACCGGGCCCACCGCGACACGAACCAGCCGCATCACCTTATGCCCGACCTTGGCCAACACGCGGCGTATTTCGCGATTGCGACCTTCGCTCAAGGTCATCTCCAGTATCGTGCTGTTCTTATGATTGCTTTTGATCGAGACTTCCGGTACCTGAACAAACGCTTCGGCCAAATGAACCCCCTCGCGAAGCTTCTGCAACGTTTCCCGTGTAGGACGCCCGGCCACCTCGACTCGGTAGATTTTTTCGACCCCAAAACGAGGATGGGAAAGCAGGTTGGCCCATTGCCCATCGTTGGTTAAAAGGATGAGCCCTTCGCTGTGCAGGTCGAGTCGCCCGACCGTGAACATACGAACATTCTTGGCCGGAAGCAGGTCGATCACTCGCGGGCGGCCCGAAGGATCCCGGTTCGTGGAGATCACTCCATCCGGCTTATGGACCGCGTAATAAACCCGGCGGGTCTTCGGCAACGACTCGCCATCCACACGGACTTCATCATTGACCGGATCCACACGCGTCCCGAGCTTGGCGGTCACCTTTTTATTGACCTCGACCCGCCCGGCAAGGATCAACTCCTCGCACTGACGCCGACTCCCCAAACCTGCCGCCGCAAGCACTTTTTGAAGTCGCTCGCCGCGAGGGTCCGGACCGTTCTTCTTAGCAGAAACTTTCGTTCGCGATCCGGGCGTTTGAAAAGGCACCTGTTTCCTAACCGTCTTTTTCCCCGCGGGTTTTCCGACAGACAACTTCTCCCCCGAGGATGACTTGTTCTTCCTCGCGGATGACTTGCGCGCAGCAGGCCTCCCTTTGGCAACCGATTTCGTCATTTTTTTGGAAGAAGTCTTTTTAGGCATCGTTGCTCAACACGTTGTCATAAAACAAGTAAAGAAAGTCCATTATAATAACCACTTGAACAGTACTTCGGCAAGCGGCAAAAATGCCATTTTTCGAGACGCGAACCGTAAGAATCCTTTTCTCTCCAAATCCCCGACACCACAAATACTACAAGTTTCGTGAAATTCTTTACAGGTCGATTTGACTAAACTCTCTACAGATTTAACCTTACCTTCTGGAAAACCATCCTCAAGCAATCTAGTATTCAATCGGACTTTTTTGTCAAAAGATTGTTTTTTTAAACAAAAAAGAATACTATTTTTTGTCCAAGATTACCAAAAATTCAAGAAAATCATTCACATAGAACCCCAGGATGAGGGAAGTCGGTTAAGCATTTTATGTAAATCAACCAAGAAGCTTTTCCATTCTCGGCCTATCAGCCCCCTCAAAAAGAGCACCCGGCTACGTCGAACGCGGCCGGGTGCTCTTTGTTTTGGTTCGGATGTTGGTGTCTCTGATACCCCCCTACGACTTCAGCGGGATACAAATCTCGGTCAACAATTCCTCGGGCGGGGTCTGCTCGGGATGATTCAGATAGAACTCCAAGCATGGTTTTGCAGCCGCTTCATGGCCACTGGCCGGGAGCCACTCGCGATAAAGTTTGGTATAAACCTCCATCAGGCCATCGTAGCTACCCTTATGGACATAGGCAGCGTAAGGTCCCGCCTCGATCGTTTGAACAACAACCTCGCTACCGAAATCACCCGGCCCGTCGATCGTCACACACGCATCGTATCGGATCTCTTCCGGAGGTGTCGTCTTGGGATCGTCATAACACATCCCGAAAAACTTGGTATTCGGACCAAAGGTCTTGCACACTTCAGGACTGGCGCAAAGCGTTTTCCACGCCTTTTCACATTCGGCGTAAGGGCCCGTATGACGCGCCGAAGCCACCGTCATCGGCTCCAAATTTTTTATAGATACATCCATCTTCAAATTCTCCTTTTAATAAGTGTTAACACACAATTTGGAACCGCAGAACATCGAACACCGAATGTCGAATGATGAAGGAAGGAGCTTCCGCTCCAGGATGACATCTCAGCGGTGCGGCAACACCTATCGCCTGCCCGGCTCGGGCTTCGATATTCTGCGGTTCAAGCGAAGCGATTATTTCTCTCGCGGATAGGGCCATGCCATGACGCCCCCTTCCATGACTTTGGCGTTTTTCCAGCCGTTTGCTTTGAGGATGACGGCCGCTTCATAGCCACGGAGCGAAATTTTGCAGTAACAGACCACCAGCTTATTTTTATCCTCGGGCAGTTCGTGGAGCCGACTTCTCAAAGCGCCGAGCGGCATCAGCACCTCGCCGATACCCAGCCGCATCGCTTCGAATTCATCCGGGTCACGAATATCCAGGATACACAGATCCTCACCCGCATCCACCATTTTTTTGACTTCGGCACACGAGATCCCTTCCATCCGCCCTTTCATTTTATTTTCCATGATGTGGGCAGACGCGATAAAGTGATCGATGGCCAGCGAGAACGGCGGTGCATAGGGCAGGTCGGCGTTCACGAGATCGGCGACCGTCAATTTACCTCGAATCGCCATCGACGCCATGGCAATCTGCTTACTGACATCACCCGGCCCGACACACTGCACACCGAGCAACCGGCCGGAATCCTTTTCGACGGTCATCTTCGAGACGAGCAACTTCCCGGTCATGAAGCCCGGCTTATCGGGACTGGAATTAACGACCGTCACGATGTCGGTCTTCCCGGCCGCTTTGGCTCGGGTCTCCGACAAGCCGGTGCTGCCTGCGGCGAAGTCGAACACCTTGCATATTCCCGTATGAATGCAGCCCGGGAACGTCACGCTGTTGCCACAGGCCACATTCTCGCCCGCGACGCGACCTTCGAGATTGGCCAAGTCGCCATAAGGGGCCAGCGTTTTGGTATCGGTATTCAAATTACGAATTTCGATACAATCTCCCACGGCGTAGATGTCGGGGTCTGACGTTTGCATATAGTCGTCGACCAGGATTCCGCCCGTGGTACCGATCTCCAACTCGGCCGTTTTGGCCAGGGCCGTGTTCGGCTGGACGCCGATCGCGACGACCGCCAACTCACACGGCAGCTCCGTCCCGTTTTGCAACTTGACGGCTCGCAGGATCCCATCTTGCCCCAAGAACTTGGCGATCCCATTTTCGGTGATAACGTCCGCCCCTTTCTCGCGGACATGATTTTCGACCAGCTTGGCCAGTTCCTCGTCCAAAAAGGCCAGCAACTGCGGCAACAGTTCAATGACACAGATTTCGATCCCTGCCAGATGCAGTGCTTCGCAGGTTTCGATCCCAATCAAACCTCCGCCGATGATCACCGCCTTTTTCACTTGACGTTCATCGCGGATTTTTCGCAGATAATCGGCGTCTTGAATCGACTGCAACGTCACGACCCCTGCCAAGTCGATACCGGAAATCGGCGGCATACGAGGGACCGAGCCGGTCGCGATCACCAGCTTGTCATACTCCAGATCCTCGGTCGTATCGGTCTTGAGATCTCTGACCGTCACGACATGGTTCTTTCGATCGATCCCGACTGCTTCGGTGCTGGTGCGAGCAACAATCCCCTTCGCATGCAAAAAGAACCTCGGATCACGGGTTACTCCGGTCGGGGTGGAAAGGAGCATGTTCCGATCGTCAAAGAAACCACCTATGTAGTAAGGATACCCACACGAAGCCATCGAAAGGTCGGGATCCTTCTGGATAATGGTGACTTCGGCCGACGGGTCGAGTCGCTTTGCCCGTGCCGCCGCCTTCGGACCTGCCGCGGAACCTCCGACAACCACGATTTTTTGAGGCATGATTTTCTCCTGAAATCTTTCGTTAGCCCAAAGGGAACGTTCTACTTTTTAGAACAAAAAGTTGAGTGCCCCCTTTTCTCACCTTACTCCTGGGTTGGTTTCTCGTTCTGCTTGGCTTTCTGGACAGCCGCTTCGAAGCGATCGTTAACGCCTTGCTTAATCGTATATTCTCTCGGACTTTCGCCCTCCTCATTCTCTTGGTCTGGGTTGGCACCGTTTTGAAGTAGGAGTTCGACAATATCCCAATCATCCCAATCTTGATCCCAATCTTGCCGCATAACGGCATAATAGAGTGGCGAATCGCCCCCACGGGCCGTACCGAGGTTTACATCTGCACCTTCTTGTATTAAAGTCGCCACGGTATTCATCTTGTCATACTTCACGGCATGATGTAGAGGCGTCTCGCCATGCCAATCCAGGCCATTGATGTCGACACCGCTTCGAAGGAATTCCAGTACGGCAGCCGGATTACCTGATCCGGCTGCTCCGTGAATATCTGCATACCACTCTCGGCGTTCCGGAGGCGGAAGGCTTCGACTGTCCTGCTGCCAACATCCAACGAGCCCGATCATCGCGGCACACATTACAAGCAGACCGTCTCTCATGATAATGGTGACTACATAGCGTTGCTGTACTAATTGCATTACTACTCCTAACAATTAATAACTAAGTGCGATGGCTAACTTATTTTTTCGTACCGGCCGCGGGCTTGCTCTTTTCCTTCGGGTTGAGCACGGCGAAGGTCATCCGCCCGTAATTGTCTCGTTCATAGAACACGCCAAGGCGGCCGTCGGCCATCTGGACCAGGTCCGAGTAAGCGGCCGACTCGGGATAAATCACTCGACACTTGCCCCACGTCCTCCCGCCATCGGTGCTGCAACGGAGACACAAATTTTTTCGATCCTTCGCGTCGTTCGGATAGGAAATCACCAGAAAACTTTCTTTCCCTTCCTTCCCGGGCGTAAGGAATTCGAGGATGCAACCGTGGCAGACCGGCGAGGTGATCTCGGAGTCCAGCTTCATGGGACCGTCCAGCGACTCGCCACCGTCGCGGCTCCATCCAAACGCACGGGTGCCTTGCAACTTAGTCGGCGGAGCACGTTTGGCATGCTTTTGGTCGCGGATCGTGAAGCAGATTGTCCCGTCGGGCGATTCGGCCGCGAGCACCTCGCTCGGCCAAACGTTCTTGGAGGAAAGACCGACCAGCCCCAACTTCCAAGTATGCCCGCCATCATCGCTATAGACGACATGTATCGCGTTCTTATCATAATCCTTGCCCGTGCTATGGTTGCCCGTAAAAACAATCCGGCCGGCATGGTCGCCGCGTTTCAATTGCAACGCGTGGCCGGGCCCCGAGGCGAGCCAGCGTTTTTTCAAATGATCCAACACACGAATCGGCTCCGGCTCACTCCAGGTCTCGCCGTCGTCCGTGCTGCGTTGGACAAAATAGTCCCGGGAACCGAACTTGCCCGAGCGGATGGATCGTTGCGTCGATTTGGGAGTTTGGTGGACGGTGATGAGAATGATGTCGCCCGATTTCTCGTCGACCACCGGGGAAGGATTGCCCGCCACGCCCTTGCCGTTATCGGCGATGACCTTCATCGGCCCCCACGTCTTGCCGTTATCGGTGCTCCGTCGCAACACGATATCGATATTCCCGCTATCCGACTGGCTATCCTTACGACCCTCGGCAAACGCCAGCAACGTTCCCTTCTTGGTACAAACGATCGCGGGTATCCGATAGCTGTGGTATCCTTCCTTGCCCGACAGGAAAACATCGGTATGCGAAATAGATGCATTTTTAAAGCAATTGCATTTTTTCTCGCTTTTCGCGTCAGCGGAATCCTTGGTCTTGTCGGTCGTCTCTTGGGCAGCCGGCGTCGAGGAAGTATCGTCGGCAAGCACGGTACTGACGCACCAGCCCCCTCCCATCATCCAGGCAACCAACCCCCAAACCAGTAAAGTCGTACGAAAATGGATCATCATCAGGGCTACACTCCTTTTATTTTTCTCAAATATCAATTGTCGGAATATATTTTTTATTTTCTATAAGTGTACCGGAATCGGCCGACCGGGTCAAATCACAGCTTTTTGCCGGAAATCCATTTTTACCTAGGAAAAACGAGTTCACCTGACTCGACCACCATCCGCCAGCGACCGCTATCCAATTCCTTCCGGTATACCTCGAGTCCCCGCCGGAGCTGATCGTCGGT
>JASFHG010000119.1:0-8737 GCA_050123355.1 Planctomycetia bacterium | reverse complement strand
TTTAGCGGTCGAATGGAATTCGACGCTTTTTGAAAAATAGAGTCATTGACAAAAAACGCCGAATTCCATTCGGCCGCTAAACTGATTTGTTTTTGCTTTTACTTCTATTCCGGCGGCTCCATGTCGAGGCAGTTTCGGATATGCCCGACCACCGATTCGTAGCCGACCGGCTCCAAGGCGGGCCCCCAAAGCTCGACATCATAATAGCCCTGATAGCCGGACTCTTGAAACGCATCGACAATCTCCGGCAGCGGGATATGTCCCGGCCCGTGCAGACTGCGCGAGCGACCGAACTCGGGCAGCTCGACCGAATCGGCCATCTGGACCAAGGCCACGCGGTCGACCAGCTCCGGAATCCGTTCGATGTCGGCCGGATCGCAGCCGAAATGGAACACGTCGTAGATCAGCTTCACCGCCGGGCTGCTCACCTGGTGGATCACTTCGAGCGTCTCGTCCAACGATGTCAAATAGGTCCAGCCCGAGGCCACGTCGGGCCGCATTGGCTCGATCGCCAGCATGACGCCGTGCTCTTCGGCGATCGGGGCCAGTTCTCGAAACGCGCTGCGCATCAAGCGTCGCAGGTGGCTGGGGATGTGGCCGCCGCGATCACCGCTATAGACGGTCAGCACCTTGGTGCCGAGTCCGACCGCCGTTTCGATCGCCTCGCGGGCATCCACCAACGCGTCCCGGAACGATCGGCCGTCGCTCCCGGTGAAGCCGCCGGCCCAAAACAGGTGGGCTGCCTTCACGCCGGTCTCTTCGAGCAGCTCGGCCGCCTTTGCCTCGCCATAGTCGGAGAGTTTTTGCCGCCAGATCCCGATCGCGCGGATCCCGGCCTCTTGATAACGAAAGACATCTTCTTCAAACGACCAACGAAGCGTCGTCGTTTGACTCACTGAGACGCGGTCCTTCGGCAAGCGCGCCAACGCTCGGCCTAAACCGCTTTCCCCGTCAAAGTGCAGGGGCTCTTGATATGGATCCATTCGCCGTACAGTAAACTATGTGTAAGGAGTTTGAAGTTGTGAATAACTAACCAACAATATGCAACATTGCTCGATTTGAGTAAACGTCAGATTTTCGGTGTGATAAAACAGGGGGAATGGAGATATCGGGGCGAGATTTGGTTGAGCAAAATCCCCTCTTATGGCGTTTGATGTTGGCCATGGTCTCGAAAAAACTTGTAACAGCCCGTTGCAACAGGTAGAATGACAGTCCCCGCCAATACTTTCCGCAATTTTCCCCCACTCCATCTCTGTCCCGCCTTCAAAGGAGAAATCTCATGCGCTCTCCCAAAATTCTTTTCTTGTCGGCCACGGTTTTACTAAGCTGGATTCATGTTTCAATGGCGGCCACGCCGGAGTCGCCACGCATCGAGGCGGTGCGCACGTTTGCCGACACGGCGCTCCAGCACGGTCGAGACACGTATCGCGCGGAGCCGACGCCGCTGTTCGTCGACGGTTTGAACGTCGAGACGCTCGAGCCGGTGCGATGGACGCTGAAGGGGGAGAAATGGATCCCGTCGAATCTTGCACGCCAGCAGAATTTGCTCCGTACGCTGGTCGGGCTAAGTAACCTGACCGGGGAGTCTCGCTATCACGATGCGGCCGCCGCTGCGGTCAAGTATCATGTCGAGCACCTGCAGGCCGAAAGTGGTTTGTTCCAGTGGGGCGGGCATCGCACGATCGATCTTGCCTCGGGCGAAGCACGCGGAGAAGGCAGTAAAATGGTTCACGAGTTGAAATTCGTGCTTCCGTTCTACGAGCTGTTTTGGGAGGTCGACCCGAAAGCGACGGAGAAATTTATCAAGGCCTTTTGGAACGGTCATGTTCTCGACTGGAGCAATCTCGACATGACTCGCCATGCCTCGTACGGAAAACGCGACAGCAAATTGTGGGAGAGTAAATTCGATCCGCCCGAACCGTTCTTCGAAGGACGTGGCCTCACGTTCATTCATACCGGCAGCGACTTGATCTATTCGGCCGCCATGTTATATCGACTCAACAACGATAAAGGGGCGATGCTCTGGGCGCGACGGATGGCCGAACAATACGTGCGTGCCCGCCACCCGAAGACCGGCCTGGGCGTTTTCCAGTACAGCAAACCGCTCCGACGTGGCAAGCCGCCGGCCGAAGGACCGCTCACGGGGAGGTTTACTCGCAGCACTTTCGGCGATCGGGCCGAGAACCAGTTCGGCGCCGCTTTCGGCGAGGTCGCAAAAGAAGGATACCTTCTTATTACCCCCGAGCCTATTTACGGCCGCAACGCGATCATGCAGTTGCGGCTTGCCGAAATGTTGGGAGACGAGGGCAAGGATTTCCTCAAGTGGACGGTCGACGGTCTCAAGGCGTATGCCCGTTATGCCTATGACGGGAAGACCAACACGATTCGGATGATGTGGGCCGACGGCACCGATCTGTCCGATTATGTGGTAACACGGTCCGGCTACTATGGTTCCAAAGGCAGGACCTTCAAACCCCGGCCGGCGAGTGCTCTGTTTCTTTACTCTTACACGTTGGGCTTTCGGCTCTCCGGCGACAAGGCCCTCTGGCCGACGGCTCGGGATATGGCCCGCGGTTTCGGCCTGGGCGATATCGGAACCGCTCCGGGGAAAGCGGTGAAGCTCGACCTCGAGACCGAGTGCTCCAGCCCGATCTTGCTTTTTACCGCGTTGGAACTCTGTCGCACCTCCGACGACCCGGCCTACCGTGCCCTGGCAATCCGGCTGGGGGATAACATCATCGCCAAGCGTTTGCACAACGGTCTTTTCGTGCCTGGCAAGGAATATCTCAACGCCGGTTTCAATTCGCCCGAACCGCTGGCCCTGCTCTCGCTGGAGGCGATGCTCCAAGGCAAGTCGGACGCCGTGCCGCGATGGAACGCCGGCGATGGCTATTTTCATTGCCCGCACGACGGTTACGGACGCACCACCGATGCTCGCGCGATTTGGAGTGTGCGACGCGAAAATGCCGAAAAGAAGAAGTAGAGGCTGCCCAAAGTCTTTACCGTCAAGCCGTTAGCCCGCCCACGCGGCCGGGTTAACGGCGGAATATGCAAAATAGGCAGGATGGGGCCTAGGTGGATCCTTTGGCTCTGCGGAAGGTCTTTCAGAACGACGAGCAAGCTCGACGGCTAAAGGTGGAGAAGCATCTACCCAAAACGGTGGCGTGGCGCGTTCACGATTTTGGGGTTGACCTAAATTCTCTATCCGGCAACACTTATGCGATACTCAGATTCTATCGCACGAACTTCTCCCCCGTGGAAAGTTTTTGGAAAAATACCGGTCTGGCTATAGCTGATATCGCTAGGACAGGGCCGATAAAAAAATATGAAGACGCTCACTCGCTACATCATGACCGAACTGGTGATCTGGTTCTCCATTTCCCTTTTCGTCCTGACGTTGATCATCTTGATCTTCGTTGCAGGCCGTGAGGCGTTTCAAAGCGGGCTGCCGATCATGCTCGTCTTGGGGCTCATCCCGTACATCCTGCCCGACGCACTCCGGTTCGCGATCCCCGGCACCCTGCTCTTGGCGACGACCAGCGTTTATGGCCGGCTGTCCGGCTGGAACGAGATCGTCGCGATGAAGGCGCAAGGGATCTCGCCTTGGAAGATGCTCTGCCCGATGTGGATTTTCGTTTTCTTTGTCAGTCTCGCGGCGGTCTATCTCAACGACTTGGCCGTCTCCTGGGGACGCCAGGGGGCGCAACGCTACATCGTCGAATCGGTCGAGCAGATCGCCTACGGCGTCCTCCAAACACAGAAGAACTACAGCTCGCCGAATTTCTCGATCACCGTCCAAGAGGTCGAAGGCAAAAAACTGATCCAGCCGGTCGTCACGATCAAAGGGCAAGACGACAAGCCTTCGACGCGGATTATCGCCTCCGAGGCCCGTCTCGAGTCGGATCGCGAGTTGCAGGAGTTGAAGATCGTGCTCTTCAATGGCTCGATCAGCTTCGGCGGGAAGAAATATGAATTTCCCAACAAAAAAGAAGAAGTCATCATCCCCTTGAGAAAAGCGAGCAATAAAAGCGATCGGTCCGACAGCCCGAGCGAGATCGCCATGCGCGAGATCCCCAGCGAAATTGAGCAACAGAAGCAATGGATCGACACGCTTCAAAAACGGATGCTCGTGCAAACCACCAAAAGCTTGGTGACGGGCGACTTTGACGAGCTCTGCGGTGGTACTTGGCGATCTCTCGAAAGCCAACTTGCAGAGGCCGACAATCGGCTTGCCAAGCTGTTCGCCGAGCCCCATCGACGCTGGTCGGCCGGATTTAGCTGTCTCTGTTTTGCCTTTGTCGGAGCCCCGATGGCGATCCGGCTCCGCAACCGGGACATGCTCACCAGCTTCTTCCTTTGCTTCATGCCGATCTTGATCGTCTACTATCCTCTGTTGGCAATGAGCATTAACGGTGCCAAGGACGGCCGCTTCCCCCCCTCGACCGTTTGGCTCGGCAATATACTCTTGATCATCTGGGGTGCGTATCTACTACGCAAAGTCGTGCGTTACTAGAAATCTATTCTTTTGTATCCCCAAGCCGAAATTGGGCCGCGAAGCGTGCCCTATTTTGGGTTAGAAGCGAAATTCGCTCACGGTTCATTTACCGAGAGTTCGCTTGGATCTTCGCGGCCGGTAAGTCATCCAGATCCACAATCCAATGGTTCCCAAGGTGGCCAAAGTATAGAAAATTAGCGTGGTCCACGCGCTCAGGTTGAAAATAAAGTCCCACATCGGCTTTCCTCTTGGGTATCTTTTCTACTAAAGTCTCACTGACTGGAAATTCATGGTTTATTTATGAGAAAATCGCTCCTCTATCGAAATTATAGGCCCTGTCCAGTTGCAAAAACAGATTCAATCTTTTAAAATTGCCCCCATAACAGTTGAGGCCTCTTGAACTGTTATGGTCCGAGAATGAATCAACTGTCATGCCCCGAGTGTCTATTTCTCATCCTGCTTTAAAAACGCTTAAAAACAAGGGCAAAAACGATGCAGACGCACACACCTCTTGAAGTCCGGCCGGGGGAGAATCTCTATCAGGCCGTCGCCGATCGCGTGATCTGGCTCATCAAAAACGAAACGCTCCAACCAGGGGATCGGGTTCCCTCAATTCGGCGGATGCACAAACAGCTCGCTGTGAGTATCGCGACCGTGATGCAGGCGTATCGGTTGCTCGAAGATCGCGGCATGATCGAGGCCCGGCCCCAGTCCGGCTACTACGTGCGGCACGCTATCCAGGGCCTGCCCGCCGAACCGACCGTTGCCCGCGGGGCCAAGTCGCCCCGCCGAGTCCGGGTTTCTTCCGTCTCGTTCGCGCTGATGGACCAGTTGGACCACCGCGGCGTGATCAAGCTCGGGGCGGCCGTCCCCGACATGGACCTGATGCCGCTGAAGACGCTCAACCGGATCTTGGGCCAAGTGCTCAGGAAGGATCTTTATGGCAGTCACGAGTATGACACGCCCTCGGGCTGCGAGCGACTGCGGATCGAGATTGCCCGCCGGATGCTCGATGCAGGCGTCACGGTCAGCCCCGACGATGTCGTGACCACCTGCGGCGCGACCGAGGCGATGTACCTGGCACTCCTTTCAACAACCAACCCGGGCGACACGGTCGCGGTCGAGACGCCGACCTATCACGGGATCCTCGAACAGCTCGAAGCGTTGAAGCTCAAGTCGCTTGAGCTTCGGACCGACCCTCGCGAAGGGATCGACATCGATCGGTTCGAGCAAGCGGCCGCCGCCGGCCAGATCAACGCCCTGGTGACAGTCTGCAATTTCAGCAACCCGTTGGGAAGCTGCATGCCGTGCGAGAAGAAACGCCAGTTGGTCGAAATCGCGACGAAGTATAAAGTGCCGATCATCGAGGACGACATCCATGGTGAGCTCTTTTTTGAAGGAACACGCCCAAAGGCACTGAAGGCCTACGATCAAGACGACTGGGTGATCTACTGCTCGTCGTTCACCAAGACGATCTCGCCCGGCTGCCGGACCGGCTGGTGCATCCCGGGCAACCGGTTCGCCGCGTCGTTTTTGAAGGCCAAGCTGGTCACGACCCATGCCGCGCCGATGCCGACCCAGTTGGCGATCGCCAGCTATCTCAAGCAGGGCGGCTACGACCGGACGTTGCGGAAGGCGCGGAGCAGCTATCGCGACCGGGTCCGGCGGATGGCCCAGGCGGTCGGCGAGTTTTTCCCCGAAGGGACTCGCGTCTCCAACCCGAGCGGCGGCTACGTCCTTTGGGTCGAGATGCCCGAGACGATCGACAGCCTCAAACTGTACCACATGGCGATCGAGCACGAGATCAGCACGGCCCCCGGCCCGCTCTTCTCGCCGATCGGCCACTACACGAACTGCATCCGCCTGAACTGTGGCGTCAGTTGGTCCAAGCAACTGATCGACGCCCTCGAACTCCTCGGCCGAATGGCCGCGAAGCTGGCGTAGGGGAAACGTTCATAAAAAAACCGCCCGCGGCGAACGGACGGTTTTTTTGTTGTCATTTCAGAACGATTTTTTGTGGCACTAAAAATCGCGGAGGATGGGTTGACCGTCGTTCATTTGGAAAAGCATTAGCAGAACCTCACTATCTATACTGTTTGAGATAAATAATACCGACCCATCGGCAAACACGGCATTGAACCCGCCGGGATGGGCCTTGCCGAGGTGGGCCATCGGGTTGGTTTTATCGTACTTCAGGTCATCCGGCTTGGTCCAGGTGACCGCATGATCAGGATCGACTTCCACGGCCAGGATCGTATGGGATGTGCCGTCGGTGATGTCGCGAAACCGGGTTTTGTTCTGCCCTTCGAAGATCGAGCCGGGACCGGTTGGAACCAGGTAGTCGGCCTTGCCGTTATTGACAGGAAAGGGACTACTCGGGTTGCGGTAGATCTGCGGCATCAGCGGAATCAGCTTCTTGTTATGCGGGCTGTCCCACGGCTCGTCGAGCTTGAATTTGCTGTAGAGCTCTTGTTGTTCGATATACGGCAAAATATGTACTCGCCAGCTCAACAGCGGCTTGCCATTTTTGTCGAAATTGGCTCGTTGCGGAAAATCTTTTTTAGCACTCGTATAGTTGTGCATCCCCAAAGCAATCTGCTTGAGGTTGTTGCACGAAGCTGCCCGTCGAGCCGCCTCGCGCGCGGCCTGGACAGCAGGAAGCAACAGGGCGACCAAAACCCCGATCTGCATCGCTTGCTGGTTTTTCGCTTGGTTGAGATGGAATTTCACCAACTTGCCGTCCAGCGTGGGGCGGAAGGGTTTCGCGATAGGTTTTGAAATACGGCGAAAATACTGCACGGCCGCCTTCTGAATCGGATCATCGTTCTTGGACATGTCTTTTGCCATTTCGGCTTGCAGCATCGCGATGCCCGTATCGATAAGCTTATTGACGATCTCTGCCACTTCCTTGGCCGAGGCTTCGTCCTTCGTGGTCAATTCTAAATCGATGCTTTGTTTACCTGTCACCTTTGCCTGGATCTTTGCCGAGGAGATCAACTCGGGCAGGCGTTTTACGGGAGCGAAGGGGGGCGGAACCGGGTTGGAGTTCAACAGGCCCATGAGCATCGGTCCCACCGACTGGATATCGGCGACCACTGCAAGGTCACTTTCCTTGTCGGCCTTGCTGATGAGCGATTCGATCCGACTGACCGGTTGAGCCTTGGGGGCTTCAAAATTGTCGATAATGTGTTTCAGCATCGGGGCTGGCGAGATCAACAACGTCTTATCGCCAGACATGAAAAAGCTGGGAGCCATGGGGGCTTTGCCAATCAGGCAAGGACGTCCCGACATCTCGCCTTTTTTTGCTCCTTGTGTAAAGCCAGGCTTGAGGTCGTCGAGCGAAATTGGTTTGGCAAAGCGGACGACCACTCCAAAACCGGGCACCGGCATCTCGGGCGACGGCGGCGCGACCATGACCAAGACCGACTCGATTTCCAAGGGATTAAACCCCCATTCCTTGAGTCCGGCCGCTTCGATGATTTCCTTAGGCATCAACTCCATATCGGGATGGGCCAAAACCCGTTGTGGATAGGCCACGCCGGCGATCACCGCCTCGGGGACGATGTAAGAAAAATCAGCCTTTGCCGCCGGAACCGATGCCGTCTGCGCGGCAACCACCATCGACGGAGAAATGCTCATGCAAATCGCAAGGAGCAGGCACAATAACTTTCGATTGAATCGTTTCATAATTGGATCCTCATTGGTTTTGAGAGAAAAAGGGACGTTCCTACGATGACCGCGACTAGTGTTCTATTATGGTAGTACACCTTATCGGATAGGCGGGTCCTGCGTCAAGAGTTCTTGGCCCCAAAAAAGAAAATCCACTCTAGTGAGGGGGGCTGCGAAAGAAAAGGAGCTACGTGATACCGATCCGAAATAGGGCCGTTTCGTGGCCCAATTTCGGCTTGGTAGGTGAGAGATAGTTAAATAGTAACACTCGTGAAAGAGTCTTCTGCTACTTCATCCAAGTTCGTTCGATGAACGTGGTGTCGACGTTACCTTCGACGAAGGAAGGATGTTCGAGGATCTTCAGCGATAGCGGGATCGTCGTCTTCAGGCCGTCGACGCGAAACTCGCTCAGTGCACGCTTCATGCAGGCGATCGCTTCTTCGCGGGTTGGCTGGTGGACGATCAGCTTGCCGATCATCGAGTCGTAGAACGGCGAGACTTCGTAGCCCGAGTGGACGTGCGAGTCGAACCGGACGCCGAACCCACCGGGGATGATCAAGCGTTCGATCTTGC
>JASFHG010000118.1:0-8764 GCA_050123355.1 Planctomycetia bacterium | reverse complement strand
CGGCCAGCTCGATTGGTCCAATCCGGCGGATGGTACTTACACCGTTACACTTCGTGCCGATGATGGACTGGGCGGCTCGGCCAAACAGACGTTTACCCTCTCGGTCGGAACCATTACGGGCAATACCGGGATGCCGGTGATCGACTCCACGCCGGTTACCGACGCGGGCATCGACTCGCTTTATATTTACTTGCCACAAGCCCACGATCCGGATAACGATACTCTTACCTTCTCGCTTCCGCTGTTTCCGACCGGCATGACGATCAATCCTGTCTCGGGGCTGATCAACTGGATACCGACGGCCGGTCAACTGGGAACGCATCCCGTCATCCTGGCGGTCGACGATGGACATGGCGGTCTGACGACGCAGGCATTTGATATCGAAGTTTCCGCAGATCCGCCCAACCGTTCACCGGTGATCCTTAGCGATGCACTACGCTACGCCACGCAAGACGAGCTTTACAGCTACACGGCTGACGGTTTCGATGCCGATGGCGACTCGCTCACCTATGAATTGGTTGGTGAACCTACCGGCATGGCGATCGATCCGCTCTCGGGCGAGATCACCTGGACACCGACCGTGGCCGATTTGGGTGACCACACGATCACGGTGCGAGCCGTCGACTTGGCCGGTGCGGCAGGTCTACAGACCTATCAACTCACGGTCCTCGAGACGAACGTGCTGCCGACCTTCGCCACCGAGCCGGTTGTCGAAGTCGTTGGTGGAACTACCTATCGTTACGATGCCGACGCCACGGATACCGAAACACTTACCTACTCGATCGTCGATGGTCCGGAAGGTCTCGAAATCAACCCACGAACCGGTTTGGTCGTCTGGCGTACCGATCTGGGCAACGTTGGCGATCATGCGGTTACCCTGCGGGCAACCGATCCGCGAGGTGCGTCGGTCGATCAGAGCTTCACGCTCACGGTCACTCCGGACACGCTAGGTCCTTCAGTCTCGGTCCTTATGACCGACAACCTCGTTAATCAAGGCGACACGGTGACCATCAAAGTCGTCGCCTCGGACAATGTTGAAGTAAGCAGCATCACACTCGAAGTCGGCGGCATCCCGATCACGCTCGATGAGTTCGGTATGGCTGACTATACGGTCACCGCTCCCGGCTTGATCGAAGTGGTCGGCACGGCAACCGACAGCTCGGGCAACGTCAGCTCGGACTCGCGACAGATCCGCGTGTTCGACCCGACCGATACGGAATATCCGATCATCGTGATCACCAGTCCGGAATATAACTCGACGGTCACCTATCTGACCGACATTACCGGCACGGTAACCGATGCGAACCTCGAGTTCTACCGCGTGGAATATGCCCCGGCCGGAACCGATCAGTGGACCGTCATTTCGGAAGGGACAACGGAAGTGATCGATGGCCTGCTCGCCACGTTCGACCCGACAATGTTGCCCAACGACATCTACGATCTCCGCGTCATAGCCCAAGATTTCAACGGCCAAATCTACATCCAGCCGCTCGCGCTGAGCGTTGCCGGCGGTGCCAAGCTGGGCAACTTCCGTCTGGAGTTCGAAGATCTCAACATCCCGCTGGCCGGCACCTCGATCCAGATCAACCGTATTTACGATACACTCGAAGCGAACACGATCGGCGATTTCGGCTACGGCTGGAGCCTCCAGATCGCCGAAGCCAACATCCGCGAGACGGTCCGCGTCACCGACGCAGAAAAAGCAGGCATGCCGGGCATCTTTGCCGGCAATTCGTTCCGGATGGGAACGCGAGTCTACATCACCGCTCCCGACGGTACCCGGGCAGGCTTCACATTCGATCCGGTCCCCGAACCCGGGTTCTTCGGAACGATCTGGCGTCCTCGCTTCACCCCCGATCCGGGCGTGTATATGACACTCGAAGTGGATGACATGACTTTGTCGCAAAAAGAAGATGGCACGTTCACGATCTACATGTTCGACTTCCCCTACAACCCGAGCGAGTACATGTTGACGACCAAAGACGGCACGACCTATCGCTACGATCAGTTTGATGGCTTGCTGGACGTCACCGATCGCAACCAAAACACGTTGACCTACACCGACGACGGCATCTTCAGCTCGACCGGCCAATCGATCACCTGGACCCGCGACGATCTCGGCCGCATCACCCAAATCCTCGACCCGGCCGGCAACACCTTGAACTACACCTACGACGACCGCGGCGACCTGGTCTCGTTTACCAACCAGGCAGGCGGCCAAACCACCTACCACTACCTCCAAGATCCCGGCCACTACTTCGACCACTACGTCTGCCCGCTGGGCATCACACTCACCCGCACCGAGTACGACGAAGACGGTCGCGTTTCAGGTTTCTACGACGCCGCCGGCAACCCGGTGACTCAAACTTACGATCTTGCCAACAACACCGAGATCATCTCCGATCGAATGGGCAACGAAACTACATTAGTCTTCGACGATCGTGGTAATATTACTTCACAAACGGATCCATTTGGAAATACAGTAACTTTTACTTTTGACGACAATGACAACACAACTTCGGTCACCGATCCCCGTGGAAATACAACTCAAATGGAATATGATTCGCAAGGCAATATCACACGTACAATTGACGCATTGAATGATGTATTTGGATACGAGTTTAATGAAGTAGGTGACGTTGTGTCAATGACCAATCCACTTGGGAGTACTGCCCAGATTATTTACGATGCAAACCGGAATGCCGTACAAATTATAGACGCCGACAGCAATAGTCATTATTATACATATGATTCTAAAGGACAGATGACTAGCATTACTGACTGGAATTCTAATACAACGACCTTAGAGTATACATCGGCTTATTCTTTGCCAACACGCATTACCAATCCTGACGGCTCAACGGTTATCATTGAGTACAACTCGCTTGGTTTGCCAATATCAATTACAGATGCAAATGGGAATGCAAGGATCATTGCTTATAATTCGATTGGCTTGCCGGTGTCTGTTACAGATGCACAAAACGGCGTGACAACTTATTCGTATAGCGCATCCCTGCTTAGATCAGCTACCGACTCGCTTGGTAGGACTACATTTTTTGACTATAACGAAACACTTCAACTCATTCGAGAAACAGATCCACTTGGTGGTATTACGGAGTATGAATATGACGCCAATGGTCAAAAAATCTCGCAAACAGACCCTTTAGGGCATACGACTACGTGGGATTACCGTGAAGACGGGCTGCTCAGTCGAACCGTTGACGCATTGGGAGGTGTGAATGAGTATCTTTATGATGCTTCAGGAAATATTTCTACCCGCATTGACGAAAACGGCCATGCTACCTTACTGGAATATGATGAACTTAATCGCTTGACTAAACGCACTAATGCATTAGGTTATGAGCAAACGTACATATATGATGCTGTTGGGAATTGCATCAGCTTTACTGATGCTGACGGCAGCACGACACTCTATGAGTATGACTTGCTAGATCAGCTTGTTCGGGAGATTGATGCATTAGGAGGTGTAAAGGTCTATGATTACGATGTACAAGGCAATTTAGTTTTATTCACAAATGCCAATGGCAATACTACGACATATCAATATGACAATCAGAATCGACTTGTTCGAACTACTGATGCATTAGGCAATTTTGTGGCAATGAGCTATGACTCAGTGGGGAATCAAACCGCAATTACCGATAAGCTTGGCCATACAACAGTCTTTGAATATGACAGTTTAAATCAGCTTGTAAAAACAATTGACCCACTCGAGGGCGAAACAACTCGGCAATATGACGCTGCTGGTAACATAATATCGATTACTGATCCAATTGGTCGCATCACTTCCTTTGCCTATAATGCATTGAACCGTCGAGTTTCGGAAACTGATCCTCTAGGAGCGACAACTCAATACGAATATGACGCGGCAGGCAATCGCATAGTGGTAGCAGATTCTCTTGGAAATACAACGCAATTTATTTACAACGAACTTAACAAAATCGTCGAGGAAATTGATCCACTCGGCAATTCATCTATATTTACGTATGACAATACAGGCAATCTTCTTTCGCAAACTGATCGGAATGGTCGTACTACAACTTTTCAATATGATGATCTTGATCGACTGTTGACCGAGGTTTGGTGGAATGGAGGTACGATTGTCAATACAATCAATCACACTTATGATTCGGTTGGCAACCTCTTGACAATTTCTGATGTATTTAGCAGCTATACATATACCTACGATGCGTTGGGACGCATTTTAACAACCGATAATGCAGGCACATCTGGCTCGCCAAACATTATACTAACGCATCAATATGACGCGGCTGGCAACACCATTGGTACCAGCGATAATTTTGGTGTTAGTATTACTTCATCCTATGATGTTCGTGACCTTCTTGTCAGTCGCATGTGGGAAGGTGGTGGTGTTGATCCCGCACGAATCGATTTTGGGTATGATGCGAGTGGTACTCGGACGAGTATTGATCGCTATGCGGATTTGGCTGCAACTCAGCAAATTAGCCGTAGTGAATTCGACTATGACGCTAAGGGGCGATTGACCGATGTAATGCATTGTGATGCACTTGACGCAATTTTGGCTGACTATGATTATGTATTTGACTTAGCGGATCAACTTGTGCAAGAAACGCATCATGGCCAAACTTCAACCTATACGAATGATAATACTGGCCAACTTGTTAGTGCTGACCATCAATTGCAAAATGACGAATCGTATTCTTATGATGATAATGGCAACCGAATAGGTGGTGGATATATTGTCGGAACAAATAATCAGATTCTTTCTGATGGTACATATAGCTATATGTATGACAATGAAGGAAACATGATTCGTCGGACTGAAATCGCAACCGGAGAATACACCGAATACACTTATGATCACCGTAATCGCCTTGTATTGGTCCAAGAAAAGAGTTCCGGCGGGATCATTCTTTGTGAAGTCGAATACACCTACGATGCTCTTGATCGTCGGATCGCTAAAGTAATTGATGAAGATGGTGCAGGACCGCAAACACCTGTGTCAACACACTTCGTTTACGATGGAGAGCATGTATGGGCTGATTTTGATACTGGCGGAACTGTCTTGGCTCGCTATCTGTTTGGTGATTCTACCGATGAAATCATAGCACGTTGGCGTCCCTCAGAGGGAACCGCGTGGTATCTGACGGATCACTTAGGTACGGTTCGTGACATCGTCAACGGAAGCGGCGTACTTGGCAACACGATTACATACGATAGCTTTGGCAACATCCTCAGCCAATCAAATTTTCTTTTTGGAGATAGGTATACCTATACCGGCCGTGAATTCGATGCAGTACTGGGAATGTATTATTACCGAGCCCGTTTCTATGATCCAATGCTTGGACGCTTCATCAGTCAAGATCCGCTTAGTTTTGAGGCAGGCGATCCCAATCTGTATCGCTTCGTTGGCAACTCACCATTAACTTTAACAGATCCTTTCGGCATGGCCGCAACGACCGAAAGCGGGGTGAGTATTGGAAAAATCGCAGGCAGAATAGCCCTATGGGCCGCATCACCTCAAGGATGTTTTGTCATACGTATGATGGGCGGGATGACTACCAGTATTGTAATGGAAACCGTAATGGTTCCATTTTATGGAATGCCTTCCCTAGGTGACTATGTGTTTGACTTCGGTTTTAACATGATTTTTGCTGCTGTTTCATGTATAGTTTCTCCACCCGCCCAATTAGTTAATGTAAGTTTCAGCGCTGTTGCTGTATGCTTAAAAGCTGCGGCAACAGAAACGCTCAAGGGAAGCCTCATTGGTATGTTACCGGTTACCCTCAAAGGAACGTACTTTACTGCTTTCGCAAGCATGAGTGGAGGTGATGGAGGAGATGAAGGTGACATTCCCTGGGGAGAGTATTCTCCTACAGGATGTGAAGGTGTTGCCGAGCGCATCAAAAAAGCAATTGGTGGGACTATTCGTCGAATAACCCCTAAAAGAGGGGATTGGCTTGGGCCTTATCGCGGAAAACCAACAGAATGGGGGCATCATGATGTTGTTGAAAAAGACGGTCGTATTTATGATGCAATGACAGGGCCAGATGGTTGCCCGATTGATGATTACAAAAACCTTTGGGATTACGCAGATGACCTTGATTTCGGTTTCTGATTATCGGCATGCTTGTGCAAAATACATTCGCGAGGCTCTCCAGCGTCCACGAATGTATTATCGATCACTTAATGAGCTTGAAGCGATGATGAGTGGTCACTATGTCGCCTATGAGCAACTTGGCGGGATAGAAAAACATCAATCTTTTCGAAAAGAGTTTATTGCATGGTTATGGGAATCAAAAGGAATGTCCGGTTCAGCAGGCTGGGCTTATGCAATTCAGGCTTTGGCATCTTCTGAGCAAAAGAATGAAGAAGAGCTGTTTTCGCGATTGATAAATGAATTTTTTGACCATTGGCTTCAGGAGAAATAAAAGCAGCGGAATCTTTTCTACAATCTGGCGCCATAGGCCACCATTGACCAGTGCGGATCATTCGGTCCAATCCGATGAAACGTATACCTACGATGCCAATGGTAATCGGACCAATACGGGCTACGTAGTTGATGCGGCAAATCGACTCACCTCCGATGGTACGTATAATTACACCTACGACGCCGAAGGCAATCTCACAACCAAGACCGAAATTGCCACAGGCAACGTCACTGAATACACTTATGACCATCGTAATCGCCTTGTTCTCGTTCAAGAAAAGAGTTCCGGCGGAATCATTCTTAATGAAGTTGAATATACCTACGATGCTCTGGATCGCCGAATCGCCAAAACGGTTGACGCAGACGGCGAAGGTCCACAGGCAGCCGAAACCACCCATTTTGCCTATGATGGCGAGCATATTTGGGCCGACTTCGATAACTCGGGCGTCATCACAGCCCGATATCTCTACGGCAATTCAATCGATCAGCTTATTGCCCGCTATCGTCCCGTGGAAGGAACTGCTTGGTATCTGACGGACCATCTCGGCACGGTTCGTGACATCGTCAATGCGGCTGGTACGCTAATCAACCATATCGATTACGATAGTTTTGGAAACATCTTGGCCCAAACCGACCCCGCGGCAGGCGATCGATTCACCTACACCGGCCGTGAATTCGACGCCGAGACCGGCCTTTACTACTATCGTGCCAGATACTATGATCCCATTACCGGCCGCTTCATTAGCGAAGACCCGATCAGCTTCGCCGCCGGCGATGCTAACTTGTATCGCTATGTCGGTAACAGCCCGTTGATGGCAATTGATCCGTCAGGCCAAGCCACGGTAATGGAGTATATGCACACGCTCGGCTCGGGGCCAGCCGGAGCATTGATGCTCAGTGCAAGATTCAATTGTTATGTGCGTGAGATTACGGCCTGGGCGATTTCGCGGTCGGTTATCAGTGCAGTCACCGGTGAAGAAACGCCAATAGGGCATAACGACGTCGCAACAATTGGGCTAGGCGTAGTCGCATGCACGATGTTCCCCGCCTCGGCGATGGCCCAATCGGCGTTTCTACTTGTCAGTGAAACGCTTTACCTGTATAGTACCGGGGCCAGTGCAACCGACATCGTCATCACCGCCTTGACTCACACCCTTGGCATCGCTGGCGGTAGCGGCCTGTCAAAATATCGATCGAAAGTCCAGGGATTCCTTGCGGATGAGGCAGGGTGCTTAAGGTTAGCACGTGGCAAGAAAGGATTCCGAAGAGCAGTGGATGAGCTCGGACTTGATAAAAACAAAGCCAGCAATAATTTACATAAAATCAAAAAGCAAGCAGGCCGAGGTGGCGCTGACAATGTAGACTTTAATTTAGATAACGGGGATGTAATTGCACCAGAAACGGGAGAAGTTATTGGAAACCTCATTGATGGGTAATAAGGATATACCATGCTAGAAAATTCTCGGATTAAATACAAGGCAAGCCTACGCATAATGGGCAAGGACTTGCAACCGGACTATATTACCGAATTGCTAAAAATATCTCCAAGTTATTTTCATCGTCGAGGAGATGCAAATGTTTCTCCATCAGGAAAGCATCTAGGTGAACGTTCTGAGGGAATTTGGTGTCTTGAATCCACAGCTGATCCTTTTCTGGATATTGAAACGCATTTACTCTTTCTTATCCAACAAGTGGAAGGCAAGCAACATGTGTTCCAGCTCCTTAAGAAGGAAAATTTTCGTTTGGATATCCTTATAGGTGTATTTGGTGCAGAAGAGACTCTTGGGTTTTCAGTCAAAGCAGAAATTCTCATGGCATTAGGGGTACTTGGTTTGCAAGTTGAATTTGATATTTACACAATGTTACAATAATATTGCCGCAATAATTAAACGGAGAGAAAAGGTGTCAGGGAAAGCGCCGGGATAAACCGGTTTGGGGATAACGGGAATCGAAACGGTTCCCGATAACAAAATAATCTAAATTATCATTGGAAATATTGAAAATATTTTTAGACAAACTGAAAAAACAAAAAACGCGGATACTTGCTTGGGGCTTAGACAAAGTCATCAAAAATCAACCGGAGTGTCTGGAAGCTTACGAAAAGCGAGGGCAGCTTCGAGAATCTTGCAAAGATATTGATGGGGCTATTGCTGACTATACGCGTGTCATTGAGTTAGATCCAGAGTCAAGTAAGGCATATTACAATAGGGGACGACTTTATCAGCGTCAAGAATGTTTAAACGCTGCCCTGTCGGACCTTGAGCAGGCTCTTGCAATCAATCCAAACCTTGCAAATGCCCATGAAGTACGTGGAACTACGCTTTTCGAGAT
>JASFHG010000117.1:0-8792 GCA_050123355.1 Planctomycetia bacterium | reverse complement strand
AGGGTGCTCGATATTCACGTTCAAAGCTAAAAAAGTGCCGGTCCATGTTACCGTGTTTTATAATATTGACAAGGGGGATTCGTTTGTCGAAAAAATAGTCCTCGTGCGTTTTCTCGGCAAGGGAGACTACAACGTCAGCCGGGTCGAGATGTTCGACTGGAAGATGGCCGAGAAGCCGACGAAGGCGATCCCTTATTATGGATTTCTCTACAGCGACCGTTCGTGTGTGTTCAAAGACAATGGTGTCAGTGCGCCGAGCGATAACTCGATCGCTTACTTCTTCCGCTATGGCGACGGGGGGCTGTTCACGTCGGTCAGTTGCGATTTTGTGTTGATGCACCAGGACAAAACGTCGGGCCGACACCGATCGACCTATTGGCCGGGCCAGATCCTTCCGGCAGAGAAGCGGTTTCACAGCGAGAAGGGATTTTTCGGTGTCTATCAACGCAAGGGCCGGTTCCATGCTCCCTATAAACCGAACAAGGACCTGAAGGATTTCCTGACGCCGAACGTCGACGCCGGGCTCGATCGGGCCGAGATCGAAGCGGTCCAGACGATTGTCCAAAAGTATCTCAAGCCGGAGGTCTTCATCTTCCTGGCCAACGGCTGGGCACTCGACTTGCCCTACCAGCTCAACAGTTCCGAGGCGGTCAAGAAGTTCAAGGCGGCGATCGACAACATCAAGCGGTTTCCGCAGATGGAGGCCCTGCACTTCATCGATAATTTCTGCGGCCTGAGCGATGAGTTCACGAAAAATGGCCTCAAAATGCCGGTTAAACCCAACCGTTATGCGGAGGAGGTCTTCGAGTATGCGAAGCAGAAGGGGATCGGCCTGTCGATGTTCATCTGGACGAACCGGCGACAAAAGGATCAGGCGACGATCAGCGATGAGGAGCTGTTGACGATCGACGAGAAAGGGAAGCGGCGGCCCGACGCGATCGCGCTGTCGAAATCTTATGGCGATTTCATCTTCGACACGGTCTCGACGCTGATCACGAAATACCCGCACATCAAAGGCCTGACCTACGACTTCATGTATATCCGACCGGACCATGATCCGAACCACGGCTACCTGCCGGGCCACGGGTCGATGTACGCGCAATGGGCCAACATCCGCGATACGAACCGCCGTATCCGAAAGGCGTTCCCCGACCTGATGCTCCGCTACCAGATCGGTTGGCGATCGCTCGGGCCGTGGCTGGCCGAACATGCGTCGTTCGTCCACAACGCTCACGACCCCAATATCGAAAACCAGCGAAATTTCCTCGACTTTCACGTCGGCTATCAGTTTGCAAACAACTATCGGCTCGGCTCGTGGTTTGCGAACAACAACAAGATGTTCCCTCGTTATATGATGAACGCGTTCGTGGTCCATAAGACCCACAGCTTCGACGCGTGGGACTATGACGCGTGGGAATATTGCATCATGTCGCGGATCGCGTGCAGTTGCGGGTTCGGTATGCTCAGCGCGTTCCCCGACGAAGCGCAGGGCGAGGTGTTTTCGAAGGAGCAGCGGGATTTTCTCGATAAATGGATCTCCTGGCAGCGCGAGCACAAGGACTATTACGTGAACGAATCGGAGCTCTTCGGCGAGCCGAGTCCGAAGAACGTCGACGGGTATGCCTACGGCAACGGGAAAGACAGCATCGTTTTCGTCTGCAACCCGACGTTCAAGACCAAAATGGTTGCGATCCCGATCGACCGGACGATCCACCTACCGCCGGGCAAGCAGTGGACGGTCAAGGAGCTCTACCCGGAGGTTCGTTATCGGGTCGGCCCATTTAATGATGGGTCGCGTTTCGTGACGACGATCCCGCCGCAGACGGTTTGTCTTTTCGAGGTCAAGCCGTATCAGGCCGATCGAGCGTTGCTGGTGGGTGTCGAAGGTCGTCTTACTCCCGACCCGAAGGACAATCAAAAGCTCGTGCTCTCCGGTCTACGTGGACCGACCGGCACCAAGCGGCTGGTCGGCGTGCGACTGCCGGATAATCAAACAGGGCCGGTCGAGCTGGTCTATCAAGGGAAGACGATCCCGGCGACTCGAGAAGGCGTCTTTTTATTTGCGAAGATCCGATTTGACGGCGAGGAGATCCGACCGGAGGTTTTCAACTGGCATGCGACACGCGAGGGGAAGCGGATAAAGATCCGTGCCAAGATCGACGTGCCACGGGACGCGAAAAAACTGCTCGACCATAAACGAAAAACAATGCCGGTCTCGAAAAAGTATGATACGCCGAAGTGGCTCGACCGGACGGCGTGGCTCGGCCCGGGCCGGTTTATCATCCACCTGCCGATCGCACCACCGAACCTCAATATCGATGAGATCCGTGCCGGCTCGCCGGAGAAGGCGATCAAAAAGCTTAAAGGGTTCAATGTCAAAGCTCGGCTCAACGGGCAGCCGATCGCGGTCCATTCCAACATCATGGGCCTCGACAAACGGTGTCGCTGGTCCGGCTTCTTTATCGACGCCACCGACGCGATTCGTTATGGCGAGGCGAACGAGCTGGAGCTCGATCTGCCGCCGGTGCGTGATCAAAACTTTTTCGGCATCTATCTGCCGAACCTGACGCCGCAGTATACCGATCAATGCACGGTCCTCGACCCGCCAAAATCGCTGACGATCGTCGACATGCCCGACGCGACCGAGGCCTATCCGCCGTTGCCAAAGTTGAAGGTGAACCACGATTCGGTCACGTTTTGGGTTGCGCTGGATATTTCGGGTCGCCAGCCGGTCCTTTTGCCGCGCGAGGCGATTTCGGTCCGGGGTGCCATCTCGTCGAAGGTGCGTTGGCCGGACGCCGATTCTCGTTGGGCCGTCGATCGAGACAAGAAGAGCGGCGTGCTCGTGGATGCTCGCAAGAAGCGGATCCTGCTGGAGATCATCGGCAAGCCGCCGACCAAAATTCAAATCGGCACCGATCCGAAGACCGCGTGTACGTTTACGCTCGGCGAGATGCTTCATGGTTGGCAGGCCCGTGCCGACCGTTTCGATCCGTTGGCCCTCGAGCTTTCGTGGCCGTCGCAAAAAGCGACCGTTCGCGTCAAGCTGATCGCTCCGCCCGAAAAGAAGCCCATGGTTCAAGAGGTTATGATCTACAAACCGTCGAAAAAGTAGTTTTTCTAGAAGTTTAGCGGTCGAATGGAATTCGACGCGTTTGGTGTTGGCGTGTTTTTTCAAAACACGTCGAATTCCATTCGACCGCTAAATGACTGAGGTCCATACGCTTAAAACCAGGGGGTTTCGGTGCCCGTCGGGGTTGGTTATAATAGAACCATATCTTTCCCATATCCCACCTTTCCCTCCTTTTTCTGCCGAGAGACACATCATGAAGCCGTTTCGTTTTTGCTTGTCGCTGGTTTTATTCTTGCTGTTCATTTCGAGTCTTCATGCCGAGAAACAACCGCTCGGGATCGAGGACGTTGCGGCGTGGAACCGGATCACCGAGACGGTCCTTTCGCCGGACGGGCGTTGGGTCGCGTATAAGACCGAGCCGTGGGAAGGGGACTCTTCGATCTGTCTATGTAGCAGCGAAGGGGAGAAGCAGTTCGAGCAGAAGTGCGGTACGGGCCTGCGGATTACCGACGATTCGGCGTTCTTGCTGTTTACCGTGAAGCCGGAGGCGAAGCACGTCAAGATATTGAAGCTGAAAAAAGTACGGCCCGGGGACATGCCGAAGGATGCGCTTGGTGTGTACGGCATCCGGTCCAACAAGTGCGAGTTCATCGAGAATATCAAAAGCTACAAAGTCCCCGGGCATTGGTCCGGCTGGCTGGCGTATCAGGTGCAAGAACCGGCGGGAGGGAAGGGCGGATCGACGCTCTATCTCAAGAATCTCAAGAGCGGCACGCTCGATTCGTGGTCGTTTGTTACCGAGTATTATTTCGCGGCGAGGGCCAAGCGGCTGTTCTTTGTGACGACCGGTGATGGTCGAGAGCTGGAGCCGGGCTTTTATTGTTACGATCTGGAGGCGAAGAAGCTTAGCCCGATCGTCGTCGGGGCGAATGACTATCGGCGGATCACGATCTCCGCAAAGGGGGACCGGGTGGCGTTTCTCTTGAAGCCGCAGAAGCAGGGCAAGCCGAGGGATTTCAGCCTCTATCTGTGGGAAGGGCAGGGCCACGCGAAAGAGATCGTCACGAACCACCGGCAGGAGATGCCCGTGAGGTGGCGGATCAGTGAACACGGTCAGGTCCGATTTTCCGAAAACGGGAAGCGGGTTTTCTTCGGGATCGCTCCGCCGCGGCCCGAGCGAGATCCGATCACGCTCGACGAGGAATATCCGGACGTCGACGTGTGGCATTGGCGTGAAGGCCTGCTGCATACGGTCCAGCTTGTCAATCGAGATCGCGAGCTGCGAAGGACCTATCTCACGATGTACGAGCCGGAGAGCGATAAATTCATGCAGATCGAAACCGAGTCGATGCGTCGGGCCGGTCTCCTCGACGGAGGGAACGCCGGCCAGGTGTTGCTCCACTCGAACCGGCCGTACGAATTGCAATCGATGTGGGATCCGATGCGGTATGACGTGTATCTGCTGGATCTGGCGACCGGTAAGAAGCAAACCGTTGTCAAAGGAACCCGTTCGCGGGTGAGAATATCGCCCGGCGGTAAGTACCTGATGTGGTTCAGCTACGCGGACGCGTCGTATCATACGTATGATGTCGCCTCGGGCAAGCAGTATCGCATTACCCGCCCGGAGACGATCCGTGCCGATGAAGAGGGGAACACGACGTTCGACTCGAACGCCCCGTACGGCACGCCCGGCTGGCTGGCCGAGGATGCGGCCGTCTTGATCTACGACCGGTACGACGTGTGGAAGGTCGATCCCCAAAATCGGACGCCGCCGGAGAACCTGACCGTCAACGGGCGGAAGGAAAAGACCGTTTATCGGTTGCTCCGGTTGGATCGCGGGAAGGATTATTGGGGAGCGGGCGAGCCTCAATATTTGTCGGGGGTCAACCGGCGCACGCGAGCGTCGGGCTACTATCGGTGCAGCTTGAAGGAAGCGGCCGTGCCGAAGAAACTGATCGGCGGCCCTTATCGCCTGTCCAAACCGATCAAGGCGGCGGATGCCGATACGGTGGTCTATACGAAAGAGACGTTCGAGACGTTTCCGGACTTGATCGCGTCGGATCTGACGTTCCGCAAAAACGTGCGAATCAGCGATGCCAACCCGCAACAGGCCGAGTTCCGGTGGGGGACGGCCGAGTTGCATCGGTGGACGTCGCTCGATGGCCAGCCGCTCGAAGGGATCCTCTACAAGCCGGAGGGGTTCGATCCGTCGAAAAAGTATCCGATGATCGTCCAGTTTTTTCACAAGTCGTCCGACAAGCTTTTCTATCACCGCACGCCCGAGTTCCACCGGTCGCGGATCGACTATCACTCTTTCGTGAGCAACGGGTACATCGTCTTCAACCCGGACATTTATTTCAACAAGGGCTACATCGGCGAGAGTGCGTACAAGTCGATCATGCCGGGCGTCACGTCACTGGTGGATAAGGGGTTTGTCGACGCCAAGCGGATCGGGATCCAGGGGCACAGCTATAGCGGTTATCAGATCGCGTACCTGGCCACGCGTACCGAGATGTTTGCCTGTATCCAATCGGGGGCTCCCGTGGTTAATTTCTTCAGTGCTTACGGCGGCATCCGCTGGCAGACCGGTCGCAGTCGGGCCGCTCAGTATGAACACGACCAGACGCTCGGCACGATCTGGGAGGTGCCGCGACGGTTTTACGAAAACTCGCCGATCTTCGCGATGGACAAGATCACCTCGCCGATTTTGATCCTGCACAACGACCACGACGGTGCGGTCCCGTGGACGCAAGGGATCGAGTTCTTTCTCGCGCTGCGCCGGCTCCAGAAACCGGTCTGGATGCTCAACTACAACGGCGAGGGGCACTGCCTGACGAAGCTGAAGAACAAAAAAGATCACCAGATACGACTCTCGCAATTTTTCGGCCACTATCTCAAAGGTCAGCCGATGCCGAAATGGATGTCGAAAGGAGTCCCCGCGGTCGATAAGGATCATGATTTGGGGTATGAGGTCGAGCGTTCAGAATAAGATGTTTAGCGGTCGAATGGAATTCGACGTGTTTTGGATCGGTGCTTCCGCACCGGCGTGTTAATATCCACCATTCCAAAATTTAGCGGTCGAATGGAATTCGACGTGTTTTGAAAAAACGAGCCAATACTAAACGCGTCGAATTCCATTCGACCGCTAAACGATCACATTTCTTACGATTTCAGCACCGCTTCGAAGCGGCAGACGTCGTAGCAGGCGCCGCAACGAATGCAGCGGGATTGGTCGATGACGTGCGGTTCCTTGCGGTTGCCTTCGATGCATTCGACGGGGCACTTTCTCGCGCAGGCCGTGCAGCCGATGCACTTATCGGCGAGGATTTCGTACTTGACCAGTGCTTTACACTTCTTTGCCGGGCAGCGTTGCTCTTCGACGTGAGCCAGATACTCGTCGCGGAACTCGCGGATCGTGCTCAGCACCGGGTTGGGTGCGGCGCGTCCCAGCCCGCAAAGCGAGGCCTTTTTGACCAGCATGGCGAGCCGTTCGAGCTTGTCGATGTCTTCGAGAGTCCCTTGGCCCTTGGTGATCCGTTCGAGGATTTCGAGCATCCGCGTGGTTCCTTCGCGGCAGGGGGTGCATTTTCCGCACGACTCGTCTTGCGAGAAAGCCATGAAGTAGTGGGCGATGTCGACCATGCAGTCGTCCTCGTCGAGGATGATCATCCCGCCGCTGCCCATGATCGAGCCGAGCTTGCCGAGCGTTTCGTAGTCGACCTGGGTGTCGGCGTATCGGGCGGGCAAGCATCCACCGGCCGGTCCGCCGGTCTGGATCGCCTTGAGTTTCTTTCCGCCTTGCACGCCGCCGCCGATGCCGTAGACGATCTGGCGGAGCGTGGTTCCCATCGGCACCTCGACCAGGCCGGTATGCTTGATCTTGCCTGCCAGGGCGAAGGCCTTTGTGCCGCCGCTGTTTTCGGTACCGATTCCGCTGAACCAGTCGGCACCGTAGTTGACGATCGCCGTGATGTTGGCAAACGTTTCGACGTTGTTGATCACGGTCGGCTTGTCCCACAGGCCGCGTTCGGTCGGATAAGGGGGCCGGATGGTCGGCATACCTCGCTCGCCTTCGATCGAGTGGATCAGGGCGGTCTCTTCGCCGCAGACGAACGCTCCGGCACCGAGCCGGATCTCGATGTCGAAGTCGAAGCCCGAGTCGAGGATATTTTTCCCGAGCAGGCCCCAGTTACGGCAATGGTCGATCGCGTTTTCGATCCGTTCGATCGCCAGCGGGTACTCGGCCCGGCAGTAGACGTAACCTTGCGTCGCCCCGATCGCGTAACCGCCGATGATCATCCCTTCGAGCACGTTGAACGGGTCGGACTCGAGCATGCTCCGGTCCATGAACGCGCCGGGGTCTCCTTCGTCGGCGTTACAGATGAGGTATTTGACCGGCCCGGGCGCTTCGTTTCCCATGACCCATTTTCGTCCGGTGGGAAAACCGCCGCCGCCACGGCCACGCAGTTTTGCTTCGGTCACCTGGTCGATGACCCATTTCGGATCGCCGCCGGCGAGTACCTTGGAAAGGGCCTCGAAGCCGCGATAGTGGAAGTATTCGCTGATCGAGGTCGGGTCGATCACGCCGTTGTGACGCAGGGCGATTCGGTTTTGGCGATTGAAGAAGGCGACGTCGCCGTAGAGTTCGAAGAATTTTCTCGCGACGGTCTTGCCCGAGATGCACATGTCTTCGACGATCTGGCCACCTTGGAGGTGTTCGGTGATCATCCGGTCGATGTCTTCAGCGGACTTGACTCGATAGAGCACCTTGTCGGGCCGGACGAGGATGTAGTGGCTGTCTTTCGTTTTACCGTGCGTTCCGCAGGCACCGAAGCAGCCGGTATCGGAGACCGACACGTCCTCGAGCGAGAGGCCGGCCGCCGCGAGCCGCTCTTTTAAAATGTCGGCACAGGAGTCTTCTCCCGACCAACCGCAGTTGCGGCCCGAGCAGCAGAGCAGCTCGAAACGATGGACCTTTTCGATCGGCCCGTCGAGTACGTAATCCAACAGCGGTGTACCGCCCATGACATGCTCGGTGAAGATTTTGTGGACCATCTGGCGGTCGACTTTTTCATATTTAATCGGCATCTTGTTGGGGATGAAGATGCCGACGATCGGTTCCCGGCTGCAACGTCCGGTGCATCCGGTCTGGTGAAGGATGATGTCTTCTCGTCCGGACGCGGCGATATGTTTATGAAATTCGTCGAGCACCTTGAGCGAGCCGGCGGCATGTTCGCAGGTGGCCGAGCCGACCTGGATGAGGATTTTTTCGCTGAAGGCTTTTGCGTCTCGAATGGATTTTGCTTTATCCAGAAGCGTGTCGAACTTTTTGGTAACTTTTTGGTTCACGATCGATGCCTTTGGTGTTTATGGTGATGGCGTGCAGTAGGGAGTGCCAATGCTGCACGGTAAGGATTTTGAGGTTCGCCTACAACCGGTCAGTATAATCGAAGTAGAGTCAGGTGAAATACCCCCGGGCCGATAATTGATACGAGAACAAACCAGTCCTAGATTGTCTAATCGGCCTAATCTGCTTGCCTATTCTTGCCGCAAACGAAAAGTTTGACTCTGAAAAAGAAAGGGAATTGTTCCAAAAATGCGAGTAATTGATGTATTTATTGAGTCTCAGGTATTTATAGTGCCGGCAAGATAATTTGAGCTTCTGCGCAAGTAGCACAAAATCGCTTGCTTGTCGTGAAACGGTCAAAAACAAGAACGA
>JASFHG010000116.1:0-8819 GCA_050123355.1 Planctomycetia bacterium | reverse complement strand
CACCGCACGGCACCTGCTGCTGTTACTGATCCCCGGCACAAGCTGCATCGGACTCGGCCTCCTCACGATCGGCAACCGGATAAGTCATTTTAAAAATCCTTACTCAGAGGTTAGCCCGGTCGCCTGCGACCGGAAGGGCCGCCAAAATCCCGTCGCAGGCGACGGGGCTAACAAGTTTGCAGCCCGCATCGTCACACCGATCATGATGGCGGTCGTTTTGGCGGTCCTGCTGCTCGGGCTTGCGACACCGCATCGCACAAATCGCTCGACCTATCGTGACGCCGGGTACTGGCTGGCACGACAAACGTCGGACACCGACGGAACGGTCTTCGATACCCGTGGCTGGACCTCGCTGTTTTCGAAGATGCCCACCTATCAAGCGGACCGGGCGAAGGACGCCCTCGCCGACCCACGGCTGGAATATGTCGTGGTGCTCGAAGAAGAGCTGCTCGGCCGAAGCGAGCGGAGCCGCACCTTGCAAGTGATACTCGATCGGACCGCGAAACCGGTCGCCCGCTTCACCTCGCCCGACGCCCGAGACGCGACCGAGACGCTGGTCGTGTATCGGTGTTTGAAAAAGGAACTCCCCAAAAACCGTTTAGCGGTCGAATGGAATTCGACGCTTTTGGATGGTGCTAACGCACCAGGAAATTTTTTACGTAATAGAAAACTTCTTAAAAACGTCGAATTCCATTCGACCGCTAAACATTGAAAATTACAAAACTCGACAAATTTGGAACTACTGAACCAAAAGGATTCTACCGATGAACCGTTCCTTTAGCGCACTGGTCGATTCGGTAACGGAAGTTTTTCCGTTACGTGGCCCGGTTTATGAATTCGGCTACAGTCCGGGCGAGGAAGGAGCTTCGGCTCAAATCGCCGAGCGACCGAGCCGGGCGAGAAAGCCGGGGATCATCCGTCCGGAAAACGAGGTCCAGCTCCCGAGCCCCGAGGAAATTGGGCGGGACTACGACTCGATCGACCACCTCGAAGATCTGTCGCGGCTCCCCTTCGGCGACGGTGCCGCGCGGTCGGTGCTTTGCATCGGGACGTTGGAGCACGTCTTCGAACCTCGCAAGGCGGTTGACGAGATGATCCGGATCCTCGCGCCGGGCGGGTTGTTCGTCGTCGGCACGCTCGGCGGCGGTGCGTCGGCCCGACAGCCGAACCACTGCTGGCACTTCACGCCCAACTCGATGCAACGGCTCATCAGCAACCTCGACGCGTCGGTCGTCGGCTGGCAAGGGCCCGAGACGGCTCCCCACGCGGTTTTTGGTGTTGGCTGCAAAGGGCCGATCGACTCGACGTTCGTGCGCGGGGTCAACGCGTTCATGCAGAGTCTTCAGAAACGGCTCGATCAACAAGCGGAAGAGGCCGGGCTGCTCCGAAAGATCAAGCGGAAGATGGTCGACTGGATGTGTACGCCTGATCAGCAACGCCGGTGGAGCGAACATTATCAGGCACGGTTCATCGTCCACATGCCGGTTACGCCCAGCTCGAAACGCGAGCTTCTGCAAAGCTGCCTGCCCGAGGCGACGCCCGGCTCGCGGTTTGATATGAAGCAGTAGACCCGGTTTATCACAGCTCCTTTGATCCGGAATAGGGCACGCTTCGCGGCCCAATTCCGGCTTGATTATGTAACTTTAAATACCTGAAACTAAATTGTAATCGAGCGGTTCTATAATCGACTCTTTCCTGCCTTCCAGCATTTTTCGTAGGGTATCGAGATCGATCTCCTCGGACAGAGCATGGACACTGCCGTCGCAATGACCGACAATAATGACGCCCGGATGGTTGCCACCGACGACCTCCCCCGATTCCAAGGCACCCGGGCGGCAGACCTCTTCGATCGTCACGTCCTCCGGTTCGTACCACTTGATCGGGCGGGTTGTCTCCATGACATGGATGGTATTACTCGTCCCGTTTCTCAACTCACTCAAATTGCAAGCGGTAGGCCCATCGGAAACACAGTCGGGGCCAGTCACCATGACATAGTTGGTCAGGTCGCTTCCCTCCGGAGACGTACTGCTTGGACACTGATAAATCGGTATTTGAAAACGCTCGAAAACCGCCCGATTGTGCGAGCTGTTCCACGGTTCGTCCAGATTGAGTTCATCGTAAAGCATCTGCTCTTCCATATAAGGCAAAATCAGTGTCCGCCAGCTATGGAGTTTGTTGCCCGACTCGTCGACCGTATAGGCGGGCGGAAACTTGCTATTATTGCAACTTGCATAATTGTGCAACGCCAACTCGATCTGCTTGAGATTGCTGGTACACTGCATTCGTCGAGCCGCTTCGCGAGCGGCTTGGACGGCGGGTAACAACAAAGCAATCAACACGCCTACCACAAGCACCAGTAACACAACCACAACGACAACCACAATGACGATCGTGGTAGCAGCTCCACCTCCCCCACCTCGCGACTGGATCGGCGGTTGTGAGGCGAAAGCGGGAGCAGGTGCGTTGGGATTCGGTGCGCCGGGCATCGTTACCATCTGGCCACATCCGGCGCACGGACCGGTCTGGCCGGCATAATGATCTTCCACCATGATCGTTTTGTTGCAATGAGGACACGTAAAAGAAAATGGCATGATCAAGTTCCTTTGTAAAAGATACACTGAACAGGACGAAAAAACGATCCATCTCCCGCTCAATATAATCTTTTGCCCCTGTGAAGAAAAGTATTCCCCCCCGATTTTATCAAAAATCGGTTTGCGGTTCTTCGGGCTCTTTTGCCGGTTCTTCAGCAGGCTCTTTCGCGGGCTCTTCGCCGGTCGCTTTGGTGTCGTCCGCTTTCGGCTCGTCGTCGGGGAGCGGGAAGTCGGGGTCGATCTTCGGGGGGCGGACGCTGTCGGGGGTCGGTTTTTCGAGCGGATTTTCCGCCGGTTTATCAGCCGATTTATCGGCAGGTTTTACTTCCGGCTTTTTTTCTTCCTTCTTCATCGGCTCGCCATAGATCAAGATATTCGATGCCCAGAAGAAGGGATGGTTCGTCGTGGGTGGCTCTTCGGTTTTTGATTTTTTCACGCGAGGTTCCTCGTTCGGATCGAGGGTCGCTTCACGGGCCAACAGGATCGCGCGCTGCCAGGCGGCCGCCGGAGTCGTGTGCGGGAGCTCTTGCGCAAATTCGCGAGCCATGTCGTAGGCCGTCTTGCCGCCGGTTCGCCATCGCGAGATCAGGACCGTATCGGCACCCGAGGCGCACAGGCCACAGATCGAAAGGAAAATTTCGTCCCCGGCCGTCAAGCGATTGACCCCTTTGAGCGTACTTTCGGCCGCCGTATGATAGCCGGGCAAGATCACGGTCCGCGGCCCGCCCCACGGCAACGTCATCCAATCGGCCAACGTACTGCCGGCACGAAAACGGGGGCTGATGGGGATCGGGTACCAACTGTAAGGGACCTTGCCTGTCTCGTCGAGATCGGAGAACACGATCAGCCGGTCCATCGCCATCCGATAATCGGCCGAGCCGGTCAACAGCGGCGTGGGGATCGTCGTCACCTCGGGCAACACCTCGGCGAGTTGCTCCGCCTGTTTTTTGGCGACCGCTTCGTCGTCACGCGGATAAAGCCGGCCAACCACGACGCCGGTCCGCTGGTTGACCGCCTTGCCACGCCCGGCACTGACGGCCATCGCCGCAGTCGGGGCATAAGTCACTTCGACCAGATCGATCAGCGACTTGGTCTCGTCGCCCAACTTGACTTGCAAGGCCTCGAACGGGACGTACCAAAGCATTCCGTCCGGAATGACCACGAGCCGCTTGAACGACTTCGACAAATCCACCTTGGAACTCGACAGGAGCGAAGTGAGCAGCTTCCGGCTCGACTTTTTCCAATCGTCGTCAGTCAGATCCTTAAAGCTCAGCTCACGGTTCCGGTCATACTGGCCCAGGTCTCGGAGAAACGCCATCAGGTCTCGTCGGAGAAGGTTTTCCGAGTTGAGCACCCAGTGGGTATACCGCTCGTTGTTGAGCAAGAACGCATGATAGCCGCGCTTGGTGCGGAGGAAGATGAGCAAGGCGTGGCCCTTGGGCAACTGTTTTTGGATTTTTTCGGTCGACAGGACCGGCGGGAAGATCAGGCTGGTCGGCGTGCGTCCGACGGCCATCTCTCGCAGGACGGACTCTTGCGAAAGGCTCACGGCACGCAGTTTTTCCAGGATGTCGCGCTGGGTGGCCTGTGCATCGGTCTCTTCCGGTGCGATCGGCCCGGCTCGAAGCGAGTCGACCAACTGTTTCGATTGCTGGACCAGTGCGTTGTAGTTGGGGAATCGGGTTAAAAGATCGCGGCGGATGATCTTATCACGGTCGCTCAATGCCGAATCGGGCCCGGCGAACAGCCAGCGTAGCGATTCGAGCCGCCCGCCGAACTCGAGTGTCGAATAAAAACGATGGCGGCGGACCCGGTCGGCGATCTCGATCGCTTTCTCGGTCTCGCCACGATGCAAGGCGACCTCGAACCAATGCTCCATCGCCAAGACATGAGGCGTCAAGAGCACGGAGAGCGACTCCATCGGGTTGCTCATCCAATCCAAGGCGGTCGGGTCGCGGAGCACGTCGTCGTACATCTCGATCGCGGTCCGAGGTGTCATGGTCCCTTCGAGATAAAGTTGATCGATCAAGGCAATCTGATAAAGCCAGCGCGAGCCGTGCGTCATGTATTGCATCGCCGCGGCCAATGATTCGTTACCGAGCGATACCTTCCCGCCGGCAAACGCGACCGATGCCTGCGCCATGGCCAACCGTGCACCGACGTAGCCGCCACGCATATCGTGACGCCCGATTACTCCGGCCGCGTCGCTGAGGTATTTGGCCGCGTTGGCGATGTTACCCGGCTGGTGCAGCGCGATCTCACAATCGGCCATCGAGATCAAAAGCGACGCGCCCAACTTCCGGAACCGGTTCCGCTGGGCCCACGCTTCGGCCAGCGTGAGTGCCGGGTAGGGCTTGGCACCGTTGGTCATGACGTGAACCGTCGTCGCATAGCGAAACGCTTCCTGGAGCACTTCGATATCCCCGTAAAACGCGGCCGAGAACGTCGCTTCTTCAAAAAGCCCCAGCGCCGTCTTCAGATCGTTCACCTTCATCGTGACACGACCCAACTCGAGCAGGGCCGTCGCGGTAAGCGGGTGCTCAAACTGGCCGGCGGCCGACAGCGATCGTTTGAGGGTGGCGACCCCTTGCGTGCTCTTGCCGGTTGCCAACTGGGCCAGGCCGAGCTGGACGTCGATAAAACATTCCGACCAGTGGTTCGGGATACAAGGACGCTTCGCCAGCACGGTGACAAGTCGGCCGTTGAGCGGATCTTCCTTCGACGCCGGGCCGAGCAACTCCATCCGACGCCGGATCGCCAACGCCGAGCAGCGGACGATCTCGATCACGTCGACCTTGATCATCATCGGTTTTTGGACCACGCCCCCTTGCTGATACTGCTGGGTATTGTCGAGACGTCCCTGCCGGAACATGTAATGGCTTGGATACTTCCCCAAAATCGTCTTGCGGCGACGGGTGCCCCACGTAATCACCTCTTTCCCGTTGAGCGGACCGGCGCGGGGAATGTTCGCCGGGAGATTGGCTCGCGTCATCCAATCGGCGTTCGCGACGATCAGCTCGACCGCCGCGGTATACTGTTCCATCGCCTCGGGCAGTTGGCCCATCTGGTAGTAGCACTCGCCGGTCATCGTGTAGTAACAGATCGAGTCGATCCATCGCGCCTGGAGCGTTTTGATCGCGCCGCGACTCTCGCGAAGGAAAAGTTTCTCGGCATTGACCAGCTCGCCATCGCTCATCATGGGGAACCCGAGATAATAACGTGGCGACGGCACCCCGCGACGCCCTACCTGGGCACGGGCGGGAACGGCAACACCGAAGAGGACCGAAAACAAGACCAAACCGACCGCGAGAGACCGCCTCGCGTGAACGAAAGTAACAATTGTGCGGATCATACCGAGCTTCCTCTGAAGACTTCGCGTCTTGCGTGCTTTGGATCGGGAAGAAGTGCCGATTTCTCTGGACCGATCGCGGATTGGGGTATTTTGATCATCAGCAAATAAATGTCATGGTGATTTTTCCTTTTATTCCACCAAACCGGCCTCCCGTTGGTCGGCCTCATGACATTCTTTATCTGACGATCAATAGCTTCTAACAATATATCTTACACCGGAGCATAATACACCGAGTTTTGGCAAAAAGGTGCCGATCTGGCGGCACTTTTTCGCAATAGCGGGTGCGTCGCGCGCACCGCTCCAATAAGTCCATGGTAAAAGAACCCCATCTTGCGACACCCTCCTTGGCAGGGTAAACTGGGTTTTTCAAGAAAAATAAAAATAAGAGCCCAGCATTCCATCACATAAATATTTCTCGTAAGTTTAGCCGCCGAACACCGTTCGGCGCGTTTTTGCAGCTTCAAAAACACGTCGGACGATGCCCGACGGCTAAACAAGGAACTATCAAGCTATTTCGTATCAAGCCGATTCCCCGAGGAAAAGACGGTGAGCCAAGATATTTCGCTACAAGTCCAAATCGGACGCCTGACCCTGCCGAACCCGATCATGGTCGCCTCGGGCACGTTCGGATACGCGCGAGAGATGCAAAACCTGGTCGACACCAGCCGTTTGGGGGGCATTCTCCCCAAAACGATCACACAAGAACCGCGGGCCGGCAACGCGCCGCCTCGGACCGTGGAGACGACCGCCGGCCTGTTGAACTCGATCGGCTTGGACAACGACGGGATCGACGCCTTTATCGACGAAAAGATGCCGACGCTCGCGGCGATCGGTAGCCCGATTGTCGTCAGTATCGCCGGACGTCGGCCGGAAGAGTTTGTCGCGATGGCCGAGCGGCTCGAAAAAGTGGACGGGGTGGCCGCGTTGGAGCTGAATATCTCGTGTCCGAACGTGACCGGGGGGATCGACTACGGAACGAACCCTAAATCGTGCAGTCGTTTGATCGCCGGAGTTCGGGCCGCCTGCGAGTTGCCGATTTTAGCAAAATTGACACCGAACGTAACCGATATTACCGAAATGGCGCAAGCGGTCGCCGACGGGGGTGCGGACGGGGTCTCGCTGATCAATACGTGCCTCGGCATGGCGATCGATTGGCGAAACCGAAAGCCGCGACTCGGAAACGTGATGGGCGGGCTGAGCGGTCCGGCCATTAAACCGATCGCCCTGCGGATGGTCTACCAGGTGGCCCGTGCGGTCGAGGGTCTCCCGATCGTCGGGATCGGCGGGATCGAGACGATCGACGACGCGATGGAATTTTTCGTCGCCGGTGCCACGGCCGTCCAGGTTGGCACGGCCAGCTTCTACCGCCCGCAAGCCACGATGGAGATCCTCGACGCATTGCCGGCGGCGATCGAAACGCTTGGGGCGAAAAGCATCCAAGAAGTTGTCGGCATGTTGCGCACTTAAAAAATAATTTTAAATCACATCTTAGCCGCCGAGCTTGTTCGGCGATTAGAAATAGTGATACGTTTATTCTCACTTCAAAGCGCCGAACAAGCTCGGCGGCTAAAGTACAAAAAAAACGAAAATGCGAGTACTATCAGGTATCCAACCGACCGGACGATTCCATTGGGGGAACTACTTTGGGGCGATCCGGCAATATATCGATCTTCAGGACGGCGCCGAGGACGCGTTTTACTTTATCGCGAACCTCCACGCCCTGACGACGATCCGTGATCGTGACGAGTTGAGCCAGTTGACCATGGACGCGGCCATCGACCTGTTGGCGCTCGGCCTGGATCCGAGCAAGGCGACGCTCTTCGTCCAATCGGACGTGCCCGAGGTAAGCGAGCTGTGCTGGATCCTCATGACCGGTACCGGGCTGGGGCTGCTCGAACGGTGCCATGCGTATAAGGATAAGAAGGCTCGCGGCATCACGGCCGGGGCCGGACTGTTTACCTATCCGGTCCTGATGGCAGCCGACATCTTGGCCTACGATTCCGATACGGTCCCCGTCGGCGAGGACCAGGGCCAGCACATTGAAGTCTGTCGTGACCTGGCGGCCGGTTTCAATCACCACTATGGCGAAACGTTTGTCATGCCGAAAGCCAAGATCATCGACACCTCGGCCAAGGTCCCCGGGACGGACGGGGAAAAGATGTCGAAAAGCTACAATAACACGATCGGCCTGTTCGACGAACCGCAGCCGCTCCGGAAACAGATCATGCGGATCACGACCGACTCGCGACCGATGGAAGAACCAAAAGACCCCGAGTCGGACCACCTCTTCGCGCTGTACCGACTCTTCGCGACCCCCGAGGCGACCGAAGAGATGGCCGCGATGTATCGGCGTGGCGGGTTCGGGTATGGCGAGGTCAAAAAAGCGCTGGCCGATGTGGCGATCGAGCATTTTGCCGAGGCACGAGAGCGACGCAAAGAGCTGGAGACCAAACCAGACTACGTGCGAGAGGTGCTCGGCGACGGTTCAATAAAAGCCAGAAAGAAAGCCACCGAGGTCCTCCACCGGGTCCAAAAAGCGTGCGGGATCCGGGGCTAGTAGCACGGGCGGTTGGAGATAACACCATCTTTAACACGACGGCAGGTGTCGCCGCTCACTTTGCCAAATTTCCAGAGCCCTGGACAATTTGGCCGATAATGGTGTATCATGGATGGTTTGATGAATATGTATTGCTGTCCCCTACCAGACGGGGGATCACCGGTTTTTTAAAAGTCTGGGAGTTTTTTGGGAGTTTTATTGTATGCAAAAGAAAAAAGAAGAGGCCCTGGAAGTTGAGGGTGTCGTTACCGAAGCGCTGGCCAATACGCGGTTTCGCGTCCAGATCGACGGCGGCCACATGGTAATTGCCCACGTGGCA
>JASFHG010000115.1:0-8854 GCA_050123355.1 Planctomycetia bacterium | reverse complement strand
CTACTTGATCGAGAAGGCGATGATGATCGTGAGCACCTGAAGCACGACCGGCAAAAGCCAGAACGGGATGCTGTCGCCGACCAGCTCGATCAAGTAGATTGCCGCGCCCGCCTCCTTGGTCACCATGCCGACCGTCACGGCCAGGAGCATGATCGCCAGCCCGGGAACCACTCCTTTCATCCCGTCCAAAAAACCTTCGAGCAGATCCGAGAGCGACATGCCACGAAGCAAGGCCATCGCGGCCGCGACCAAAAGTGCGATGCCGAACCCCCAGAGAACCTTCGGGTCGCCCATGAAAATAAACGTGACGACCGCGATCCCGATGATCAAAACCAGCGGGACCCAAAACTCGACAAGGCTCGGCCGGTAGCCGGCGGGGACGTGGCTTGTCTCGAGCTCCTTGGCCGTCAACGGGTGGGCACCCTCGGCGTCGAGCTGGCCGGTCGTCCGGCTCCGGCGTATCGCAGCTGCCAATCGACGCCCGGCGAAGGGGGCGATGTCCAGGCTCAGCAGGAACGTCAGTGCGATGGCGAACAGGGCATAAAAACCGAGCGGTATGCACTGGAAGAAAAAGGCGATCCGATCCGACTTCGTTGCCAGCCACGGCACGCCCGCCACGAAGATGAACGACTGCACGTAAAGCGGCCAGGCATTAAACGCCAGCAGGATGGCGATCGGCGAGGCGGTCGAATCGACGATATACGAAAGTTCTTCGTGGCTGACGTTCTCGCGGTCGGCGATCGGCTTGACCGTCGTGCCGACCAGGACCGTGCTGACCGTCCCGCCTTGGAAGAAGATCACCCCGAGCCCCCACGCGACCAGTTTGGCCGTCCTCGGGCCGCGGACAAATTTTCGGGTCGCAAACTCGGCGAACGCCTGCGCGGCGCCCGTCCGACTCCAGATCCCCAGCAGCCCGCCGAGGAGCCAGAAGTAGAGAAGTATGATGATCGCAACTTTCTCGGTGGCAAACTGCTCGATGAAGACCAACTGCGTTATGTCATACCAGCGGAGCATCATCGCACCGGTGACCGTGCCCGCCAGCAGCGCGACCAGCGGCTCGCGCGTCGTCCAACAGAGCACGATCGCCACGAGAATCGGGAGCAGCGAAAGAAAACCCCAGTGCCGCTTGGCAGCCCGTTGATAATAAAGCGTGGTCGGCTTACCATCGACGGTCTCCGCCTTGGAAACATACTCCTCGGTAATCGGCGGGGCCTTTCCCGCCTGATTGAACTTCGCGATCTGCTCCTTCCCCAGCACGGCCTCGTCGACCGGCACCACTTTGGAAATGACGATCGTTTTGCGTTCCACGGTATACGTAAGCTGACCCTTCCCGTCCCGGGCCACATCCAGCGCCGTCTCTTCCACCACCCACTTCGGCGGCACGACGATCCCGATCACCGTCGCCAACGCAAAGCAGATCCAGAAAAACAGATTCGTCGGTTTGAAGAGTCTTTTAAATATGAGCATGCCCCTTTTTTACCAAATCGGCGGGAGATTGAGAATAGGACAAGCAAGTCGGATTTGGAACTGCGTTTTACAGCCTCGAAGGGGCGGCAGCGCGTAGCCGGCGAGTCCAGTCAGGAACAGCAGCGATCCCTCAACTCTCCCACAACCCCATATAGCGGTCCAGCATCTTTTCGAGCGTGAAATGTTGAGCGATGCGGGCGCGGTTGGCGTGGGAGAGGTGGGCGGCCAGGTCCGGGTTGGTGAGAATCGCGACGATCCGCGCTCGCATGGCGTCGGGATCGTCGCGGGGGAACGATTGATCGTCGAGCGTCTCGCCCAGCAGCTCGGCCACGCCCTCGACGCGACTCGCGACGATCGGTCGTGCCGCGGCCATCGCTTCGAGCAGCACGTTGGACATCCCTTCCCAGCGTGACGGCAGCACCAGCAACGACGCCTCTTGCAAAAGTTGCCGCACGTCGTCCCGATAGCCGAGCAGATGCACCCACTCTTCCAAACCGAGCTCGGCCCGAAGCGATTCGAGCCGTTTCCGCTGGGGCCCCTCGCCGGCGAGGAGCAGTTCGGCCTCGATCCCATGTTGCGTGAGCATCTCGAAGAGTCGCGGCATGGCACCGAGCAGCATCTCGACATTTTTCTGAGGATCGAGCCGCCCGACGTAGAGCATTTTCGTTAGCCCATTAGTTGTTAGCCCGACCGCCTGCGGTCGGTTTGGATTCCGATCACAAGTGACCGAGCTAACAGGTTGCGAGTCATACAGCGACAAGTCGATCCCGTTGGGGATGATGACCATTTTTTCTTCGGAAAGCTTGGCCTCTTTGAGCGAAAATCGGGCGACCGACTCGCTGACCGCGACGTGGGCCGTCACGTAGCCCTCCGTTATCCAGTCCAACGTAAGCGGCCATCGCGAGCGATGTTCGGCCACGCGGATCCCGGAGTAGACCTTGACGCCGGATATTTCCTTCGCCGCCAGTCGGGCCGTGATATTGGCATGGAACAGAAAGCTCTGCACGACATCGATTTTATCACGTCTCAACGCACGGCGGAGACGCCGGATGCCCAGCGGAAATTGCCAGAAATGGCGAAGGTCGAAGCATTGGACCGGCACGTCGGCCGCCTCGAGCGTATCGAGCAAGGCCCGATTTTCCGGCGGCGGTGCAAGCACGTACACTTTCGGCGTGAATCGAGCCCGATCGAGCCCGGTCGCCAGCCGAACCAAGCACCGCTCGGCCCCACCCGGCTCCAGTTCCGTAATGCACAGTGCGACTTTTTGCATGGTTTTTATGGGTTCGCAGTGCTGTAGAGTCAGATATTTAAATTCACATCGTCAAGCCGGAATGGGGACGCCAGTCCCTATTCCGGGTCCGCACTACAGTTCATCGATGGTTCATTTATCCGGAATAGGGACTGGCGTCCCAATTCCGGCTTGGAGCTTTGTAATATAGGTACCCGAGATGGGAGCTTCTAGCTTTTCCGCTGCTCGGCCAGTTCGATCGCCTTGAGGACGCCGCGGGCTTTGTTGAGCGTTTCGTTCCACTCGTTTTCCGGAACGCTATCGGCGACGATTCCCGCCCCCGCTTGAACGTAGGCCCGATCGTCTTGGATCACGATCGTGCGGAGTGCTATACAGGTGTCCATGTTCCCATTGAAGTCGACATAGCCGACCGCGCCGGCGTAAGGACCGCGTCGGTGCGGCTCGATCTCGTCGATGATCTCCATCGCCCGGACCTTGGGCGCTCCGGAGACCGTTCCTGCCGGCAGGCATGCGGCCAGGGCGTCGAAGGCGGTCATGTCCGGCTTGAGCTGGCCGGTCACGTTCGAGGTGATGTGCATGACGTGGGAATAACGCTCGACGGTCATCACGTCGCTGAGCTCGACGCTACGAAATTGGGCGACGCGGCCGACGTCGTTGCGGCCCAGGTCGACGAGCATGACGTGCTCGGCCCGTTCTTTCGGATCGGCCAACAGCTCTTCGGCCAGATGCTTGTCTTCCTCTTCGTCTTTGCCGCGACGTCGCGTCCCGGCCAGTGGTCGGACCGTCACCTCGCCATCGACCACGCGGACCATCACCTCCGGTGAGCTGCCGACGAGCGTTACGCTGGGCGTGCGGATGTAGAACATGAACGGGCTCGGGTTGACCACACGTAGCGAGCGGTAGATTTCGAACGGATGCGTCTTGATCGGCACTTCGAGCCGCTGGCTGAAGACGACCTGAAAAATGTCGCCCGCCCGAATGTAGTCGACGCATTTATCGACCTGTTTCTCGAAATGCTCTTGCGTGAAGTTCGACGTGTACGGAAGTTCAACATCGTCGCGCGTCCAGATATCGACCAGCGGCAACTGCGGCTGCGGCTCGGAAAGGACCTTGACCATCTTGTCCACGCGGGCACAAGCCGCGTCGTAGGCCTCGCGAAGATCGGCGTTTTCCCCGTCGAGTCGGGCCATCGCCACGACCGTGATCGTTTTGTTTACATGATCGAACACGACCGACTTGTCGTAGAACGCAAAGGCCATGTCCGGCACCTGGCGGTCGTCGGGCGGCGCGTCGGGCAGGTGCTCCGTGTAGCGGACCGTATCGTAGCCCGCGTAGCCGACCGCACCGCTGACGAACGGCGGCAGCTCGGGCAGGCGTGCCTCGCGGACCGCCTCGACCCGGCGACGCAGTTCGTCGAGCGGGTTGTCCGACTCGAACGAGCGGGTCTTGAGGATCGGCGTGCCGGAAGCCGAAGCCCCGTTCTGGCAGTTGATCGTCACGCGACGTTCGTAGGCCTCGATTTCGAAATAAGGGTCGATTGCCAGCAGGCTGTATCGCCCGACCTTCTCGCCCCCGATCACACTTTCAAAGAGGCAAGCACATCGGCCATCGTCCAATTTGTGGAAGGCCGAGACCGGCGTGAGCGAGTCGCTGACCAGTTGCCGATAGACCGGTACCAGATCGGCGTCCTTGGCCAGTTCACAAAATCGTTCAAAATCAGGCGCGTATCGTACGTTGGCACACATATGGTTTTTGGAGGTAAAAAGTAGGCGAATATAAGGGCGTTTTTAATACATTTTTAGCCGTCGAGCTTGCTCGTCGCTTTTTGGCTGTGGCAAGAGTGTCTCGCGTTTCTATCGACGAGCAAGCTCGACGGCTAAAAAGAACATCCCAAGCCTCGGCCAAAAAAGCAAAAAGCAGACTCTTTAGCTTACCACCCGGATGGTGGACTGGCAACCAATTTTAGCGATCCTCAAGATCGATAATCCTTTTAATCGGCTATTTCCCAGGTCGGACGCCAAAACGGGCCTCGGCGTTCACCTTGACAGCAGGGAGGGGGGTGATAGAATCCAACTTGGGTCGTTGACCCCGGTCGTCGGCCCCAGAAGCACGGTTCCACAGGAGGGGGCCTTTTCTTCCTGCAGGGGGGCGTGCTCGTTTCGGTTTAATATCCTATCCGAAAACCGGGACTGGCTCCCTTTTTTTCAGGTGCCTGTCCCTGTTTTCGGATAGGCACTATATCCAACCAGTTATTGGGTTTCAATTTATATGAAGTGCCAAAAGTGTGAGAAGCCGGCGACTTTCCATATCACCGAGCTAACCGACGGCAAACCGCAGGAGCTGCACCTTTGCGAAGAGCATGCGCGCGAGTATCTGACACAGTCGAGCAACGAGACGACCGACGCGGTCGGTGACGTGGCGGCGGCGATCTCGCAGCAAATGCAGTTGAGCCAGACCGCGCGGGAGCTCGCGGAGCTCGACGAGCAGGTATGCCCGGTTTGCGGGATCAGCTTCTTCGAGTTCCGCAAGCAAGGGCGACTTGGCTGTCCGCACGACTATATTTGTTTCCAACCGCAGCTCGAACCGCTCCTTTTGAACGTGCACGGCGAGACGACCCACGTCGGAAAGCGGCCCGCCCGCTCGGCGGAAGAGAGCCGGCAACGGACCCAATTGATCCGGATGCGACGCGAGATGGAAGAAGCGATCGCCCAAGAAGACTACGAACAGGCGGGCAAACTACGCGACAAGATACGTCAAATTGAAGAAGGCGACTGAGTTTTTTATTGAGTCTCAGGTATTTAAAGTATCAAGCCGAAATTGGGACGTTAGTCCCTATTTCGGATCCGAAATAGGGTACGCTTCGCGACCCAATTTCGGCTTGAGATAGGAAAACTTGTAACTTTATCAACCTGAAATTCAATCAACTCCAAAAAACATCCACACATTATATATACTAACAGGGAAAGCACCTTGAAACTGAACGATTTGGCCACCAAGCCGGGCGAGTGGCTCCGAGGGAACGGCGAAGCATCCGACATCGTGATCAGCAGCCGGATCCGACTCGCGCGAAATCTGGCGGACTTCCCGTTTGTCGGAAAGGCCTCCGAATCCGATCGGCAACAGATCTGCGAGATCCTAAGGCATGCCTATGCCGAGGTGCTCGGAACGCAACGTAGCGAATCGGACGAAGAGGTCGAGTCGCTGACGCTCGACATCGACAGCCTGGAGGAAGTCGATCGCGAGTTCCTCGTCGAACGCCATCTCATCAGTCGCGAGCTGGCAACGGTCGACGGCCCGCGTTTGGTGATGATCGACGGCCAGGAGCGTTTTAGCCTGATGACCAACGAGGAGGACCACCTCCGCATCCAGGTGATGCACGCCGGGCTCAACTTGGACGCGACGTGGGAGCTGGTCAATGGGCTGGACGACCAAATCGAGAAGCACGTTACCTACGCCTTCCACGAAGAGCTGGGCTACCTGACCGCCTGCCCGACGAATATCGGGACCGGCCTGCGAGTGAGCGTGATGCTCCACCTGCCGGCGCTTGCTTGGACGCGACAAATCGAAAAAGTCTTCCGAAGCATGCAGAAGATCAACCTGGCCGTCCGCGGTCTTTATGGCGAGGGCTCGCAGGCGTTGGGCGATTTTTTCCAGATCAGTAACCAGATCACGCTCGGCCGGAGCGAAGAAGAGTTGATCAATCAGGTGGCGGACATCATCCCCGTCGTGATCGACTATGAGCGCCAGGCTCGCGAGTTTCTGCTGAAGGAAAACCACGAAGGACTCCACGACCGTGTCGCACGTGCGTTCGGGGTTCTCAAGACGGCACAAAAGATCGGCTCCGAAGAGACGATGGAACTCCTGTCGAGTGTTCGGATGGGGATCAATCTCGGGCTGATCGAAGGGGTCACGATCGAGAAACTCAACCGGCTGTTCCTTCGCACCCAACCGGCCCACCTGCAGAAAAACCTGGGCAGCGAGCTCGACACGACCGACCGCCACATCGAGCGTGCCCGCTACCTCCGCGACGAGTTAACGTTGTAGAAGTTTGAAGTTCGAAGTGTGAAGTTTGAAATTTCTTTACTTCACCTTTTCTCGTTCAAACTTCATTTTTCACACTTCAAACTTCATACTTCAAACTTCCCATGTCCAAGTTTCCACAAATTCGAATGCGACGTCTACGCCATAATCCGGCGGTGCGTCGTCTGGTGTCCGAGACCCGATTGGCACCGTCCGACATGATCCTTCCGATTTTTGTCCGGCCTGGCAAAGAGGTTCGCGAAGAAGTGAAGTCGATGCCCGGCGTCTTCCAGCTCTCGCCCGACGAGGCGGTGACCGAAGCGGCCCTGGCGACCAAGCTGGGGCTCGGCGGCGTGATCCTGTTCGGGATCCCCGAGAAAAAAGATCGGCTCGGCAGCGACGCCCTCTCCGGCTCCGGCATCATCCCGCAGGCAATCCGTGTGATCAAGGAGCGGTTGCCGAAACTGCTGGTCGTGACGGACGTCTGTTTCTGCGAGTATACCGACCATGGCCAGTGCGGCGTGCCGTGCGAAATCATTCCCGGCCAGGTGGACGTCAACAACGATGCGACCCTCGACCTGTTGGCAAAGCAAGCGGTCGTTCACGCCGAGGCGGGCGCCGACATGCTCGCGCCGAGCGGTATGATGGACGGCATGGTCGGAGCGATCCGGACGGCGCTCGATCAGGCCGATTTCGCGCACCTGCCGATCATGAGCTACGCGGCGAAGTATGCCAGCTCGTTCTACGGCCCGTTTCGCGACGCGGCCGAAAGTGCGCCGCAGTACGGAAACCGGTCCGGTTACCAGATGGATCCGACCGCGGCCGCCGAGCAGGCACTCCGCGAGATCGAGCTCGACCTGGCCGAAGGGGCCGACATCGTCATGGTCAAGCCGGCGATGGCCTACCTCGACATCATCCGCCTGGTCCACGACCACTACCCGGGCGTCCCGCTGGCTGCTTACAACGTTTCGGGCGAGTATAGCATGATCAAAGCGGCCGCCGCCAACGGCTGGATCGACGAGCGGCAGACGGTCCTCGAGTCGCTCGGTGCGATGCGGCGTGCCGGTGCCAAGATCCTCATCACCTACTGGGCCAAACAGGTCGCCGGGTGGCTGTAAGAAGTTTGAAATAAAAATGTTAGCGGCGGGGCTTGCCCCCGCGCTTGGAAACATGGCGATTCATGTACCTTCTAAGCGCGGGGACAAGCCCCGCCGCTAACTTAAAATATCACCCCAAGTCCGCCATATTTTATCAATATTAAAAAAAGGAGCGTTTGCTGATGTCGACAAAACGAGTGGCGCTGGTTACCGGCGGATCGCGCGGGATCGGGCGAGGGATCTGCCTCGAGCTGGGGAAGTTGGGATATGCCGTGGCGGTCAACTATGCGACCCGATCGGACGCGGCCGAGGAAGTGGTCCAAATGATCGAAGCGAGCGGCGGGACCGCGATCACGGTCGGCGGCAGCGTGGCGGTTGCCGAGGATCGCGAACGTCTGCTCGCGACGACCCTCGAAGCGTTCGGCCGGATCGACGTGCTGGTCAACAACGCCGGCATCACGAGCCAAGGCCGCAAGGATCTGCTCGAAGCGACCGAGGAGAGTTGGGATGTGGTCTTCGCGACGAACCTCAAAGGCCCGTTCTTCTTGGCCCAGGCGGTTGCCAACACGATGATCGGCCTGTTGGAAGAGAAGAAGATCGACTCGCCGAAGATCGTCAACATCTCGTCGATCTCGGCTCACACCGTCTCGGTCAATCGGGCCGACTACTGTATGACCAAGGCGGCGATCGGCATGATGACCCAACTGTACGCCCAGCGTCTGGCCGAGTATGGGATCGGCGTCTTCGAGATCTCGCCCGGCGTGATCGCCAGCGACATGACCGCGGCCGTCAAGGAAAAATACGACCGTCTGATCGCCGAAGGACTCTGGCCGATCCAGCGATGGGGCCAACCCGAGGATATCGCGAAGGCGGTCTCCGCGATCGTGCAGGATTATTTCCCGTTCACCACCGGCCAATGTTTCGACGTCGACGGCGGCTTCCGCATCCGAACGTTATAGAAATCATTTAGCCGTCGAGCTTGCTCGTCGTTTAAAACGTGGGGACAAGCTCCACCGCGAAT
>JASFHG010000114.1:0-8857 GCA_050123355.1 Planctomycetia bacterium | reverse complement strand
CCGCTGGATTGTGATTCGGCGGTCTGCTGGATGCCGTATTCAAACAGCAATACTTTTGTCACCAACCCAACAGGATGCATGGATGCTTCCTCGACTTCGCTTCTGGAAAACCGACTTAGCGGTTGATCTTGGAACCGCCAACACGCTCATCGGCACCATCGATCGAGGGGTCGTCGTAGACGAACCGTCGGTTGTTGCGGTGGGACGCTCGAACGGTCAAATTCTTTCCGGTGGATCCGCAGTTGGCTATCTTGCGCGCCAGATGGAAGGTCGCACGCCCGAATCGATTCGCGTAGTGCGCCCGATGCGTTCGGGCGTGATTACCGACTATCGCCAGAGTGAATCGTTGCTTCGCCATTTCTTTCGTAAAGCAACTGCCCGCCGTGGCTGTGGGATGGCCTTGGTGACGGTCCCGGACGAGATTACCCCGGTCGAACTTCAGGCCGCGCGAAACAGCTTGCATCGTGCCGGTGCCCAATCGGTCTCGTTGTTAAACGAGAGCATGGCGGCCGCGCTCGGAGCCGGATTGCCGGTCTCGGAGCCGGTAGCGTCGATGATCTGCGATATCGGGGCGGGCACGACCGAGGTGGCCGTATTCAGTCTCGGTGGCACGGTCGCATCGCGTTCAATCCGCGTCGGTGGGGACGCGCTCGATGCGGCGGTCGTTGATTACCTCCGTCGCAAGCAGACGCTTCGGATCGGACTGCCGGAAGCTGAACGACTCAGAATCGAGATCGGTAGCGCCGCGCCACTGCCGGTCGAACGGACACAAGAGGTGCGCGGGATTGACGCGGTCGGGACGCTCCCTCGGACGGCGACGATTACCAGCGAGGAGATCCGTTGTGCGTTGCTTGAACCACTTGAAGCGGTTGTCGAAGCAATCCGCGAGGTGCTTGACGGTTGTTCGACCGAGTTGGCCGCCGATCTGGTCGATCAGGGGATGGCCCTTTCCGGTGGAGTTGCACAAATGCCCGGCCTGGCGACCTACTTCCACGAACAGACCGGCCTGGCCGTCCGTGTGATTGATGACCCACGAACTGTCGTCGCTCGCGGCGCGTTGATCTGCCTCGCCCACCTCGACCGTTGGCGCCCGGTATTGCGGTAATTTTTAAATAGGATCAGGAACGCTTATCTATGCCCTTCGAAACCTTTGAACATACGGCCGATCTTGGGTTGAGGATCACAGCACCAACGCTTGCCGAGCTATATGCCGAAGCAGGTGTTGCTCTTTTCTCGGTACTGGTCGAAAATTTCGAGTCGATTCAACCAACCGAAAAACACGGCTTTCGAATCGAGCTGGAACAGGATGTATCCGAAGAAGAGCAGCGGGCGGATCTGATGGTCGACTGGCTCGGCGAGCTGCTCTTTTGGTTCGAGACCCAGCGATGGCTCTTCTCGCGGTTCAAAACTCGGCTAAAAGAGACTTGCCTCGAAGTAGAGGCCTGGGGCGAGCCGTTCGAGATGGATCGCCACGAGCTGGACCTCGATATCAAGGCGATTACGTACCACGGTCTCTCCGTTCGCGAAGTCGACGACCATTTCCAAGCCGAAGTGATCGTCGATCTCTAGAGAGCTAAGCCGAAATTGGGGCTGTGCAGAAGACCCTATTTCGGATCCATCGCGTGAAAAGACCCCCAACGTTCTACTGCTGTTGTTCCTTGAACTGCTCCGACCAATCAACCGGAGGCAGCGGAGTGATGTAGCGATCGGACGCCGTGTTCACCGTGCGACGTGGCGAAGTAGGAGGAAGCCGCCTCGCGATAACCTGATTCTGTGTCGGAGCAACCAGCGATGGTGCTTCCCCTTGTCGTTGTGTCATATCAGGCGTGGTTGGTTGGACCGGCGGCAATGCTTGCGTGTGCGAAGGAGATGTCGTGTTCTGTGGCTGGACGGTGCCTTGCCCGTTGGTCGTTGGAGGAGCCATTCTGTTCCGCATCATCGAATTCGGGCCGGTCAAGCTTGGATCGGGGATTGCGTACGGCTGCCGATTGGCAGGCGGGATCGTCGGTCGATAGTGATGAGGATACGTCCGCACCGGGCCGGTCATCTCCGGCGGCATTTGCGGTTGCCACGGCAGTTCGTTTTGGATCGGTTCTTGGACCGTGGGCTTCTGCTCGACGGTTTTCTGTTGCGGCGGAGTTTGAATCGGTGTCGTGATCGGCGGATTGCCCAAATTGGGCTGCGGATTTTGAATCGGCGGGTTCAGACTCGCGATATTTGGCTGCGGATCCAGCGGAGGTGCTTGTCGAGAAATCTGTGGCTGGGGAGTGACTGTATGTTGCTGGATGGGTGGTTGATTCTGTTGGATCGGCGGATTCAAGTTCGGCGGTGCGCCCTGTTGTTGGGGTGGCTCTTGAGCGGCAAACTGATAGCTGTCGTTCTTCTGCTCTTCGAGAAGATGGTTGAGCCAGATCTGGGCCTCTTGATGATTGGGGTTTTTGGTCAACGCGACTTGGAAGTGCTTGATCGCCATCGCCTTCTTGCCACGCTCTTGTAAGAGGTAGCCCAGGTTGTAATAGGCCATGTCCGCACTTTGAATCGCGCGCAATTGGTTGTAAGCCTCTTTGTATTTACCCAAATCGACCAACACGACCGACAAGTTTCCACGATACGATTCTTTCATCGGCTCCAGAGTGACAGCCGTCAAAAATGCTTTGGCCGCCTCGTTGAATCGCTTGTGACGTACGAAAAAGAGCCCCTGGTGGTTGAAGACCCGGGCCGACCGTGGGTGCAGGTTGGCCGCTTCTTTGTAGAGCGCATCCGATTTTTCTGGTTGGCTGATCCGGTCGTAGAATCGAGCATATTGCAGCAAAGTTTCCTCGTGCTTGGGGTTGAGTTTCAAGGCCTTTTCATACTCGATGATCGCATTTTGCGTTTCCCCTTTTTGCTCGCAGGCTTGCGCCAGAGCGACGTGCAGATCGGGGCTCGCGGTTGCCTTACGTGACAGGCTTAGTTCGTCGAATCTCTCCGGCTCTTTCTTTTCCGGGATGATGGCATTGGTGAGCTTGTTGAAGCTCGCCTTCAGGGTATCGTTCCAAGATGCGTTTTGGGGGGCCGGCCTTGCCGGAACGCTGCCGGTGACGTGCATCCTCTGAGCGAAAGTCGGAGCAGCAAGACACAGCAAGGCTGTCGTCAAGAGCACAGTTTTCGGGTCGAGCATCTTTTTCATGGGAAAATCCCTTTTTGTGTTACTGTTCCGGTTTTCCTGTCGTCGTAAGGCGAAATTCATTGGTACCGCCAATAAAATCAGCTCTTCTTGGCTCTATTTGCCGCCGAGAGGCAACTCGGGCGGAAATCATACACCTCAATCTGGATCGGTATTTCCGGTCGTACTCTTTAGGATGACTTGGGGGGTTGGGGAGAATATGCGGGAAAGTTCTGTTGCCTTCTCGCAACCGCTTGGTCTCCTGTAGGTTGAGAAAAGACAGCGCTTTTGCCAGAACGCATCCACTTTTCCGATCTTCTCGCAGTTTTTTGAAAAAATCAAAAACAGCTCCAATATCTGGAGACGGATGTTGGTGTCGCCCGTTTTTCGAGTTTTTAGCACTTTTTGAAGAGGCTGCTCTCGAAATTCACACGGTTTTGACTGTATGTAAGTCACTTTTTTTAAAAGGTTTACCGCTTTCTTGGGATGCCGTCAGGTCGGTACTTTTTTGCTTCTGCTCGCCTTGCACTCTTTTTCAGCAATGGTCGACTCAAGCCGTTTTCTGACGATCGACCGGCACGGACCGGGTTTTCGCCTAGGCTTTCTGCTAAAAGTGCCCTGGTTTGGGCATTCCTTTTGCTTTTTTCTTCTAACACCTGCTTCGCACTTTTAGAACCCGCATCAGAGATTCTCATCATGATCCATGTCCGTGAAATCAATTCGATGGAAGCCCTGGCCGAATACCGGATGATTTGGAAGGCTTTGTTCGCCGAAATGCGACAACCGACCTTTTTCCAGACTTTTGAGTGGTTCGAGGTCTTTTGGAAGCATTATGGGGCCGAGCGTAAGATGCGGGTTTTGGTTGTCTATTGGGGCGATACCCCGATCGGGATTTTGCCGTTGATCGTTTTTTCGGAAGAGACCAAGCTCGGCACGACGCGGGTTTTGAGCTGGCCTTTGTCGGAATGGGGCACTTTTTATGGTCCGATCGGCCCTGATGCGACCGTGACGCTTCGGGCCGGCATGCAGTATATTCACGAGACCCCGCGGGATTGGGACCTGTTGGATATGCGTTCCGTGGACGAGACCCAAGACCATCGTCGGACCGAGTTTGGCATGCAAGCGGCCGGATTTCAGCCCCATCATCAACTTTGGGGTCAGACGGCGCTGGTCGATTTCAACCAAAGCTGGGATGAGTATTGGGCCTCGCGTACCAAAAAGTGGCGTCGGAACGTCCGAAAGAACAAGGAAATGCTTCAGAGTCAGGGCGAGTTGACCCACGTCCGTTATCGACCGGAGGGAACGGCTCGTGGCGATGGCGATCCGAATTGGGATCTGTTCGAAGATTGTATGAAGATTGCCTGCAATGGTTGGCAAGGCAAGTCGACCACCGGCACGACCCTTTGCCATGAGAGCGTCAAGGCCTTTTTACGAGACTGTCATGAAGTGGCTACTCGACTCGGCATGCTCGATGTGAATGTGCTTTACCTGGACGGAGAGCCGATCGCGTTTGTTTACAATTACTTTTGCGATGGTTGGCTGTTCGGTCTGCGAACCGGTTACCATTCCGAGTACGGCAAGCTTGGCCCGGGCACGGTCCTATTCGCGATGGTGATCGAAGACAGTTTTGATCGTGGCGACCAACTTTACGATTTGGGCCTCGGGCTTCTCGATTACAAACGCTATTGGTCGACCCGAATTGTTACCAGCTCGCGATACACCCACTTTGCCGGTGCCAGTCTTCAGGCACAAATTTTGCGTCTGAAACGTTGGTATCAACAGCGTCATTATCACGGCCTCTATTTGGGCGCTAACAAGTGCCTTCTGGGCGAAACGTGCAAAGAGGCTCAATAGATGTGATTGTTAATAAAATCCGTAGTCCCGCAGGGACGGCTACACGCTGATGTCCCTGCCGGGACTTTTTGTTCTGGTTTACATCACTGCAAAATAGTTTTCGATGGCTCGGTCGAAGAGTTCGTCGGTCATCAACATCTCTTCGCCATAGTAAGTGCAGTGGTTGCGGATTTGGAGCAAGAGGTCGCGCGGGTGGCAGAACCGCAACGCACGATCGACTTTGCGATAGTGTTTTTCGATCAGGTTATCGATAACCTTGGAATCGTAGATGAATCCCAGGCGTTGGCCCATTACTTCGAACAGCTTATGAAATTCTTCGTTCGAAGGGTCGTGGACTTCGATTTTGTACGGAATACGTCGCAGGAACGCTTCGTCGACCAGTTCGCGAGGTTCCAGGTTGGTCGAGAATACGATCAGTTGGTCGAACGGGACACAGATTTTCTTTCCGTTGGCCAGGTTCAGGTAGTCGTGGCGTTTTTCCAGCGGTACGATCCATCGGTTGAGCAGTTCGGCGATACTCATTCGTTGTCGGCCAAAGTCGTCGATCAGCAGGACGCCGCAGTTGCTCTTTAGTTGCAAGGGTGCTTCACTGATGCCGGTCGTGTGGTTCGTCGTTACTTCGAGTGAAGACATGGTCAATTCACCACCGGCGACGATCGTCGGCCGTCGGACTCGAATCCAGCGTTGGTCGATTCGTCGGGTGTCATAAATATCGACATTGTTCGGAAGCGGCACTTCTTCATGGCACGCCGGATCGTAGAGTCGGACGATTTCACCTTGAATGGTCAACGATCGCGGGATCCAGATATACTGCCCGAACGCACGCGTCATGCGCTCGGCGATACTCGTTTTACCGTTGCCCGGAGGGCCATAGAGGAACATGCCGCGGCCCGAGTTGATCGATGGTCCGAGCCGATCCAAAATCCGCTTGTTGAGAATCAGGTCGTCAAAAGCGTTATGCAAGTCTTCGGGCGTCGGATTCTGTTTGTCGATCGATTGAGCCTCGATACCGTTGATATAATCTTCCAACGAGACCGGGGCCGAACCGAAATAGGTACACGACATGGCAAGCCGTCGTGCACGTTCACGACCCATTTCGCTGAGCTGATACTCATAGTCGTTCATCGGCGCGTCCTTGCGATGCACGACTAACTGGGCATCTTTCATGTCGGCCATCATCTCGTCGACCAGTGCGAAGGGAAGGCGGATTTGCTCGGCGATATTACGACCGGTCACGTTTCCACGTGCATGAAGGTATTTCAGGGCCAACGCTTCTACTTCGCTTTCCGTGAGGCCTGCATCTCGGAACGAGGTCGGTTCGGTCGGCAAAAAATGGTTCGCCAAATGGGCCGGTTCGTCACGAGTCAACTCGGTCGGGGTGGTTTGAAAGGCGGATGAAACTTCTCCGGTGGCATCCAAAGTCGGCGTCTCGTTCTCGCCATCGGTGAATTCACCGTCGGATGCCAGAAGATTCAGGCGGGTAAGCATGCCATCGAGTGTGTGATCGCCGTGACCATGCTGGGAATTAGGACCGTGTTGGGAATCAGTAGAAATACCGCTGTCTACGGATTGGTCGTTTGACATGACTATCTTCTTCTCACGTATCGGGTTAGGTCGTTGTTGTCCAAGGATTCATCCATCAAGGAGTCGCTATTAGTTAGCCTACAAAGCCTAGCTTTTTTCTGAGTAGAAAGGCAAATGAACCGTACCGAGAAACGAGGAATGTTAGCCCGGCCGCCTGTGGCCGGCTGGAGGAGGTTTTTTGTTTATAGACTCTCAGGTATTCAAAGTTACGAGGCCGACCAACGGAAGGCCGGTTTTTCAGGAAAAAACGTTAAACCGCTTGTAACTTTAAATATCTTACAATCAATAGCCGTCGGACATCGTTCGACGTGTTTTAAAACTGCGAAAACGCGCCTAGAATCAGGCTGTGCGAATAGTTCCGGAAGTATCGATTTTTCGGATCGTTTGTTCAAGAAAAGAAAAATGCCCTATCGATGCGACATTATTGGACCATCGATAGGGCAGCTTGTGTAAATATCAAAACTACTTTGCGTAGGTAACGGTCTTAGAACGGAGGATGTCCACCATGCGGAGCGTTCGCGGCGGATATGATAATCATTAAAATGTAAAGACCGACGCCAACCAGTCCACACACCAGACCGATCATGTTCCACATATTCGCCTTTTTAGAGTACTCCATGGCCATGCCATAATTGCCGACTTCCATTTGGCTTTTACATTGTGCGGCAAAGACGATGCCCACAATTCCGAACGGAAGACAGCAACAAAGTGTCACGAGGATCGCGTCGACCAAGTGGGGATTGATCGGTCGCATCGGCATCTGTTGCTGCGGTGGTTGAGGAGCGCCACCAAAGGGGCTTCCGCCCGGCTGTGATGCCGGCTGTTGACCAAAGGGTTGAGGTCCGCCGGGTGCGGGGCCAGCGCTTCCGGTGGCAGATTCCGCATCGTACACGGTCGTTTGATCAGGCACGAGGCTCACAAGCTCGCATTGAGGACATTTTGCTTGCTTGCCGGCGTTTTCGTCACCCACGGCAAGAATTTTTCCACAGCCAGGACATTGGAACTGGATAGGCATAAGAGACGCTCCTTCATTTAATGGACGAATGCGGACCCTGAAAGAAGTCACAAGGCAAAATTACTGAAAACCAATGAGGCTTTCAATATATCAATATCGCCTCGAAAATACAACTCCGCAAATGCTTTGGCAGCATAAGCTCTTGTTATATAAAGAGTTGCGGCGACAATATCCTTCTTTCTGTCTACCGTCGTGTCGTCCGGTTTGCTTGTTTGGTTTTTGCAAGACGGGATTTTTTCAACTGGAGTTCTTTGGGACGGGCTACCCGATCGGTTTGGGAGAGCAAAATCGGTCCCTCGACGCCGGAGGAGTCGACCATTCCCGAGTGGCGATATCCGCCGCATTCCCCGCACGAATCGTTGCAAGGATCACCGTAACAGCCACTGCATCGACCGCATCGGTAGTTATGGCGGCAAGCACCGCAGTTGGATTCTCCGGTCCACTGTCCGCATCGGTTACACGGATCGCAGCAGTCGGGCGGATAGCTATGGAAGTCGCCCCAGTAGAGCTCGCCACAACCGCCGCAGTAGCTTTCCGGATTCAATGCCTTATGGAGCCATGCGAAAGGACCGCCGTAGCATTCGCAACAAGGGTCGGGACATTGTGGAACACAGCACTCGCAACCTACTTCACCACAGTCGCCGCAGCAAGGATCGCTTTCAACACAATCATTGCAGCCGGATGCATACGTGTAGGATACCTGTTTGATCGGACCGCGTGATTTGGCCATGCGAGGTGCTCGGGCTGGCCGTCGGGTTGTACGATAATATTCGCCGCTTGGCTCACAATCTTGGCAAACGGCCTGTGTTTCCACCCCACATCCGCATCGACCGGCTTGTTCGCCTGTCGAGATCAGGCCACAGTCGGAGCATTCGCTTCCGTAACCCACCTCGAAACCATTGTCATAATGGGCTCGGTGGACCGGTTCACAGATCGAGTTTGGCCCGAAGGGGTGATAGAGTACTTGTTGAAATCCACCACAGCAGCATCCGGAGAGGATGACAGTCGTGCAGACGATGGTTAGGATCGAGATGGTTCGTTTCATCTTTAACGCCTTTTTTCATGAAAATTTCCCAGGGCGGTTCCGAACCGGCCCCCCTTTTGGACAGTTCCATAGATCGTTATCGGCGTCATAGAAGGAATAATCGATAAAAACCGCAAAGTTTCTCACGTCCCAAGCCGAAATTGGGCTGCGAATCGCGCCCTATTTGGGTTTAGATTGCCCAGCCTACCCCTCTTCTACCCAAGGATTGACCCAA
>JASFHG010000113.1:0-8858 GCA_050123355.1 Planctomycetia bacterium | reverse complement strand
TTAAAAAAGCTCCCATCGGCGTTGAAAGCCGCATAGCTGCATTCAGACAAATACTGGTACATCATGGGAACCTTGATGACTTCTTTTGCATCGAGATGGAAATCTTGATCTTCGGTCGAACTCTTCTCAAACGGTTCCAGCCACTTTCCATTGAAATAGATTGTATTGACCAACACTAACCGAGTCAGTTTACTAAGTAAACCAGGCGGGATAGCGTTGTTGATTTTCGATTTGGTATATTTGGAAACCCAGTCATTGATCCGCTTGCGTTCCTGGTCCGAGCTATTACGGAAATCCGCCGGAAACACGGAATCCGCGCCATAATGTTTTGCAACGTTTTCGAAAAACGTTGCACTAAAAATATAACTCTTTTCAGCCCAAAGACTGTTCGTGATAAGACACTCATTGTCGTCGACCAAGGAACGTTGCCGATTCAAATTATCCACGAGCATTCGTTCCTCGTGCAACAGTTCGCGTCTTTTGGGATTAGAAGCCCGCGTGGTCGGCAAACGCTCCGCTTTCGCGCGAAGGTCGGCGAGTTGCTTCTCGATCTTGGCGATCTCTTTATGGACCTTGCTCGCGTTGGAGTCATACTGAAACTGGTCGAAAAGATAGGCGACGCCCCGGTGATACGCTTCGCTTTCCACATCCTGAGGGATCCCCAACGCTTCACGGATTTGCTCCGCCGTCTTTTGATCGGCTCCTTCCAGAACCATGCCGATCGCGTGCGAGATAGAAAACGGGCTGATGAAGAAATTCTTGTCCTCCTTATTTTGGGTAAGATTCGAAAATAACTCGAATGCCATGCGGTTGTTTGCTTGCGAAGCTTGGGTTCCCTCCTGCTTGGTGCCGATCTCTGTCGGTCGCCCTCGTGTCGGCGTAACATCCTGCGTCGGCGTATCGGTGCAGCCAAAAACAACCAGGGAGATCCCCAAAATGATCGTCAAGCCGTGCCAAATATTGTGATGAAGATAGCGCATAGCAACTCCTTTTTTCGGTTTTGCTAAAAAGCGATTTTGTGTAGGTAGGATATAACGGTGAGATAAAAAGGCTTACTGCTTTTCCACTTTTTCCATCTTTTCCGCATCACTGAATGCTTTTTTGTCGTGGAGTTGTTCAAGCCAAAAGGCCTGCATCGCTTCCGGCGAGGCGGTGACGATCAGTTGCTTGTCTTCGATCTCGTGCTTGAGAGCATCGGGGTTTTTCTCCAAATATTTACCCAGCCAATCCGGATTGGGAAAGCGCATATCGAGCGTCGGCCCGATTTTTTCGACGTGGACGAAGGTGTGAACCGGCAAAACGTGGTATCGATAGAATTCGTTCTCTTTCCATTTCGGTGGGTCGGGAACCAAGTCGAGGAACATCTCCCCTTTGACCTTCATCAGATGTGCGGTAAAGCTCCCGGCCGTGTCCCCTTCACCAACGACAAGCGTATACACCTTTTCATTTTTCTTCGAGAATGTCCAGCTATCTTTTTTCTTCTTACCATCCTCTTTCGTTATCCAGGTGCCGACCAAACCCGGCTCATAAATCAGATCCTTCTCGGTATAAAGAGGATGAATCGATCGGACACATCCGGCGACGAGGAGTAAAACGACAAACCCCACTACCATCTTAGACTTGCACATAATAAGATCCCTGGTAAATCAGACGCGATAAAACGTGGCCTTTATCGCTCGGGCCAGTGCTTTGTGCGCCAATTTTATCCACCGGCAAGAAATAAATCAACCAGGTCTGAAAAAGATTTCGCACGGCAATTTGGTTTAGTAACCCGAAATAGGGATCACGCCCATAATGCGTTTACTCACTAATCAATAGAAGATCGAAAGACGGTCCGCGTATCGTATTTTTCACCCGGTCGAAGGATGGCCGACGGAAAATTGGGTTGATTGGGCGAGTCGGGGAAGTGTTGGGTTTCCAAGCAAAAGGCATAACGTGGTTGATAGGTTTTCCCGCCCTTGCCCACAATGCCGCCGAGACAGCCACCGATATAAAGCTGGACACCCGGCTCGGTAGTCAAAACCTCCATCACACGGCCCGAGGTCGGCTCGGTCACACGTGCAGCCAACCTTAACTTCTTCGACTCCTTCCGGTTGAGCACAAAGTTATGGTCGTAGCCCGAGGCGAGTCGGATCTGCTCGTCGGTTTCGTCATCGACACGTTGTCCGATCGAGGTCGGCTGCCGGAAGTCAAACGGAGTCCCTTCCACCGGACGGAACTCGCCGATCGGGATGAAAGTATCGTCAACCGGTGTGATCGCATCGGCATCGATCATCAGCACATGATCCAAAATATCCCCTTCTCCTTGCCCGGCCAGATTGAAATAGCTGTGCTGGGTCAGGTTGATCGGGGTAGCGCGGTCGGTCGTCGCCTCATACCGGACCGCCAGGGCATTTTCGTCACGGAGCGTATAGGTGATTTTCACGTCGAGGTTGCCCGGATATCCTTCTTCGCCGTCGACACTCCGATAGGTCAACTCAACCGCCGGCCCGTCGTCGGTCTCGCGCGGCGTCGCCTGCCAGACGACCCGATCGAAGCCCTTGATACCGCCGTGCAGATGGTTTGGTCCGTTGTTGACTGCCAGCGTATACTCGACGCCATCGAGCGTAAACCGACCGCCTGCAATCCGATTCCCAAACCGGCCGACAACCGCTCCCAGATGTGCAAAGTCACCAAGGTAGCCCTCTAGCGTATCGTAGCCGAGCACGACATCCTGCATCTTGCCGTCCCGATCGGGCACGATCAGCGACGTGAGCAGGGCCCCATAGTTCGAGACCACGGCCGTCATCCCCCGCGAGTTGGTCAGCGTATACAGCCCCACCGGCGTCCCGTCCGGCAACATCCCCCACGCGGTTTCGGTGATTTGTTCCCGGTCCATCATCTTTGCAAATTGCTTTCGTAAAGGCAGTAAGAACCATTCAAAAAAAGCTACTAATCTTCATCTCTCTACAACGAATACAAACTAATAGCCATTCTTCGGTGTTACCGTAATCGATTCTTTCCGAAAAAACAAGAGAAAATCGGGGGATAGGCACCAAATCGGAGTGGCCAACCAAGCCTGGGCTACAATTCGGGGGGCCTCCATGTTAAAATCAGAAAGTTCGCCGGAACCGAAAACCGTCATTTCAAAAACGAGAAAAAACGATGTGGATCATAATAGCTGCCTTCATGTTTTTTGCTCTGGTATTCGCCAGTTGGGTTATCTTAACGTTCAATCAGTTAGTGCGACAACGTAACAAAGTTCGGGAGGCGACCGGGGATATCGACGTCCAGCTCAAGCGACGGAGTAACTTGGTGCCGAATCTGGTCGAGTGTGTTAAGGGCTACGCATCGCACGAGAGCGAGACACTCACCCAGATCGCCCGCCATCGTACGACGATCGAACAGAGCGAAGGGATCACGGCGACCGGTCGCAGCACGGCCGAGACTGGCCTGACCGACCAACTCCGCCACCTCTTCGCACTGGTCGAAGATTACCCCAACCTCAAAGCAGACCAAAATTTTCTCCGACTTCAAGAAGAGCTCGGCGATATCGAAGACAAGATCGAGCATGCCCGCCGATATTATAACGGTGCGGTCCGCAACCTGAACAACCTGATCGAATGCTTCCCCTCGAACATCATCGCCCTCTACTTCGGCTTCCGCCCAGCCAGCTTTTTCCAAGTCGAAACGGCGATCGTTCGAGAATCACCCAAAGTCGACATGAAATAATCCTTCCACAACACAGGGAGAAATCGTGAAAGCGCCTTATCAAAAAATCACGCGAATATTCATCGCAAGTCTTCTGGCAAGCTTATTTTTTGCCGCGACCGCCATGACCCAAACGCTTCCCGAGCACAAGAACAACCCACCGGAAGAACAGTTCGAACCACCACTGGCAGAAACCATTCTTTCATATGATGCAGATATCCAAATCGCCCAAGACGGCAAGCTAACCGTGACCGAGACGATCAAGGTCTGGGCAATGGGCCAGGATATCAAACGCGGGATCTATCGAAAATTCCCCGTCCTGTATCGAGGCCGTGCAATGGAAAGGGTACGGGTACCGTTCGACGTCCTTTCGGTCAAACGCGACGGTCGGCCCGAACCGTATCACACCAAGTCGGATGGACCGTACCAGGTCGTTTATATCGGCCAAGAAGATAAATTCCTTCCGAAAAATCAAGTTTACACCTACCAGATCACGTATCAAACAGATCGCCAGCTCGGCTATTTCGATGCTTATGACGAACTCTATTGGAACGTCAATGGAAACGAGTGGAAATTTCGTGTCAACAAAATTTCGGCAACCGTTACGCTACCCAAAAAAGTTCCCCAAGATCAGCTTCTGATCGAAGGCTATACCGGCCCGGAGGGGGCAAAGGAAAACGATTTCCGCTCCTGGATTGACGACGAAGGCCGGATCCACTTCGAAACCACCAGAACCATGCCTTTCAAGCACGGCCTGACCATCGCCGTCGGGTTCCCGAAGGGGATCGTACAGCCGCCCACTTCAAGGCAAAAGTTTCTTTGGTTCTTGGCCGACAACGGCAGCTTTTTTGCAGGGACAATCGCGATCCTCGTGGTTTTCGGGTACTACTTCTTCGCATGGCTCCAAGTCGGTCGCGACCCTCCGATGGGCGTGATTTATCCTCGGTATGTCCCGCCGAAGTACAATGACGAAGCCCTCTCGCCTGCGGCGGTCGCCTATATCCATAAGATGGGTCCTCACCAACGGTGCATCACCGCTGCGATGATCAACTACGCGGTTTGCGGTGGTATGGTCATCGAAGAAGAGGAAAGTTCGGTTTTAAAAACTAAATCGTATACCCTTCATCGAACCAAAAAAAAATCTCTCCCTTCGATTTCCGAAGCAGAGACAAAGGCTTTTGACCGTCTTTTTAAATATGGCAATACAGTAGAAGTAAAACAAGTTTATCGTACCAAGTTTCAGGCCTTTAAAAAAATACTTACCACTGGACTCAAGAGCGCCTACCGCGGTAAACATAAACTTTTTATCTACAACACCAAATGGTTCGTGCTGGGGATTCTATTTTCGCTTGGAGCGATTTTGTTCACGCTCTTTGGAGAATGGTTCGGCAACGGTTCGGAAAAAATCTTCATAACGCTATTTCTTTCCGTCTGGCTCACGATCTGGACCACCGGCGTCGTCGCACTGGTTGTCTCGGCAATCAATGCATGGAAAAAGGTATTCACCGGCAGTCCCGGTAGCATTCTCACGGCAACCTTCACTACCATATTTGCCGTACCGTTCTGCTTTGGTGAACTGTTGGGCCTCGGCTTTTTGTTCGTAGCCGGCTCTCCCATGATGTGCGTGATTATCATTATTTTAGGCCTTCTAAACTCCTTTTTCTATACGCTGCTGAAACAGCCCACACAAGAGGGCACTCGCGTGCGAGGCGAAATCGAAGGACTGAAGATGTATCTCGAAACGGCCGAGGAAGATGACCTCCAGCGGAGCACCATCGAGATACTGGGCAATGAGGATATGCCCAAGATATTTGAAACCTACCTTCCCTACGCGATCGCGCTTGGGGTCGAAGCAGAGTGGACCGGCCGATTCGAACGTATCCTGCAAGAGGCGGCCACCGACCCCAGTGGTTATTCTCCGGTCTGGTACCACGGCTCCTCCTTCGATACTTCTACAGACAACTTCACCGGAGCGACCTTGTCCAATGCGTTGAACGGCCTCTCCAGCAGCTTCAGCAGTGCCCTGTCCAGTGCCGGTACGTCGCCCGGCAGCTCGAGCGGCTCCGGCGGAGGAGGCAGCTCCGGCGGCGGTGGTGGCGGAGGAGGTGGCGGCGGCTGGTAAAGGTTTATGTCAGGGCAAGCCCTGACCTACCATGAGGAAAAACGATGAACCACGAACCATGGATGATCTACGGGGCCTACGGCTATACGGGCGAGCTCATCGTACGCGAGGCGATCGACCAGGGACGACGTCCGATCCTCGCCGGGCGGGATGAGGCAAAACTGGAGGCCCTGGCTGAGACACACGGGCTGCCGTTCCGCGCATTTGCGGTCGACGACGCGGCCGAGCAACTCAATGACGTCCGACTGGTCCTCCACTGTGCCGGGCCGTTCGTCCATACGGCCGAGCCGATGATGAAGGCCTGCTTAGAACGGACCGTCCACTACCTCGACATCACCGGCGAGATACCGGTCTTCCAGGCGGCCCACAGACGTCACCAGGCGGCCGTCGACGCCGGCGTGGTTCTCTGCCCGGGCGTCGGGTTCGACGTCGTACCGACCGACTGTCTGGCGACCCTTCTGAAAGAATCGCTCCCGGAAGCGACCCACCTGGAGCTGGCCTTCGAGTTCGGCTCGCTCCCCAGCCTGGGCACGGTCCGGACCGCGATCGAGCATATCGGGGCCGGGGGTTTGATCCGCGAGGATGGCCAACTCAAGCCGGTCCGGCTCGGCTATCGCATCCGCAAGATCCCCTTCGCACGCGGCGATCTCTGGGCCGTCAGCCTGCCGTGGGGAGACGTTTTCACGTCGCAGATCTCGACCGGCATCCCCAACGCGATCGTCTACGGTGCAATGCCACGAGCTGCCTGCTGGTCGATGCGGCTGGCCAACCCGATTCGAGGCATCCTCATCCAGCCGTGGGCTCAGCGGAGGCTGCTCTGGCTGGCAAAACGGGCACTGGGGCGTGGCCCTAACGAGACGGTCCACAAGGAGGTCCGATCCGGTTTCTGGGGCCGTGTCACCTCGCCAGACGGCCAGGAACGAACGGCGACGATCACCGGTCCGAGTGCGTATCGGATGACGGCCGAGTTGGCCGTCGCCATGGCAAGTGAAGTAGAAAAACGCAAGGGACCCGGCGGTTACTTCACGGCTTCCATGCTGGTCGGTGCCGATTTTCTTTCCGGTCGAGAAGGGTACCATATAGAGGTTTTGTAGGTCAGAGCCATTTTTCTTTTAGCTACTGTCACGCCCTGCTACTCGCAGTTGCCCTCTCGCCTGGGCTACCGCCCGATCGCGGACCGCCATCAGCTCGGGCGTATTCGACGGCATGGCTTTCGCAACTTCAAGACTTTCCTGGGCTTTTTCCATGTCCAGCGTCTCGGCCAGCATCGCGCGACCGGTCAGGATCGAGACCGTGTTTTCCAGGACCTCGATGAAACCACCCTCGATGTAATATCGCTCGGTATGGTTGCCAGAACGGATGCGCATCTCGCCAAAACCGAGCCGGCCGATCATCGGGCTGTGGTCCGGCGCAATACCGATCTCGCCGTCGTAAAGCTCGACCGCTACAAAGTCGGCCGGAGCGTCACGGAGCGTCGTCTCGGGCGTTACGAGGATGCAGTTCAATTCGGACATGGTTTTTTGTTCCTATGGTCGTTAGCCCGATCGCCTGCGACCGGTTTGGCTACCCGCCGCAGGCGACGGGGCTAACAACAGTACATTACTTCACTTTTGCTTCCATCTTCTTGGCTTGTTCTTCGGCTTGCTCGATCGGGCCGACGTACATGAACGCTTCTTCGGGCAGGTGGTCCCACTTGCCGTCGGCGATTTCCTCGAAGCTGCGGATCGTGTCCTCCAGCGGCGTGATCTCGCCCGGCTTGCCGGTGAAGACCTCTGCAACGAGGAACGGCTGTGAAAGGAAACGCTCCATACGACGGGCACGATGGACCACAAGCTTGTCCTCTTCGCTCAGCTCGTCGACGCCGAGAATCGCGATGATGTCCTGCAGTTCGCGGTAGCGTTGCAAAGTCGTTTGCACACGACGGGCGATCGCGTAGTGACGGTCACCGACATACTGCGGATCGAGCACGCGGCTCGCGGAGGCCAGCGGGTCGACCGCCGGATAGATACCTTTTTCCGAAATCGAACGTTCGAGGTAGAGAAACGCGTCCAATTGAGCAAACGCGGTCGCCGGGGCGGGGTCGGTCGGGTCGTCCGCCGGGACATAAACTGCCTGGACAGATGTGATCGCACCCTTATTGGTTGACGTGATTCGTTCTTGCAGGGCACCCATCTCCGTGGCCAATGTCGGCTGATAACCGACTGCCGACGGCATGCGACCCAAGAGTGCGGAAACTTCACTACCTGCCTGAGAGAAACGGAAAATATTGTCGACAAACAGCAACACGTCCGCACCGGTCGAGTCGCGGAAGTACTCGGCCATCGTCAGAGCCGACAACGCGACTCGGAGGCGGGCTCCCGGCGGTTCGTTCATCTGGCCGAAGACCATGCATGTCTGATCGATGACGCTCCGGCCGGTATCGCCGATCTTGGCCTCTTGCATTTCGAGCCAGAGGTCGTTCCCCTCACGCGTCCGTTCGCCGACACCGGCGAAGACTGAGTAACCGCCGTGGGCCGACGCGATACGGGCAATGAGTTCCTGGAGGATAACCGTCTTACCAAGGCCTGCACCACCGAACAAGCCTGCCTTACCACCGCGGACGAACGGGGTCAACAGGTCGATAACCTTGATACCGGTCTCGAAAATTTCGGTCTGGGTCGAAAGATCCGTCACCTCGGGGGCTTCACGGTGGATCGGCCAGTGGTCTTGTGCCTCGACCGGGCCACGACCGTCGACCGGTTCGCCGATCAGATTGAACACACGGCCCAAGGTCGCATCGCCGACCGGCACCTTGACCGGTGCGCCCGTATCGATGCAGTCCATCCCACGAACCATGCCATCGGTGCTACCCAAGGCGACGCATCGAACGCGACCGCCACCAAGATGCTGCTGGACTTCGCCGGTAAGCGAGATCTTGACCCCTTTGTGCTCCGACTCGATCTTCACGGCGTTATAGATCGCCGGCAGCGAGTGTTCCGGATACTCGGCATCGAACGTCGAGCCGATGATTTGTGTCACTTTTCCGATATTATGTGCGGTTGTCGAC
>JASFHG010000112.1:0-8872 GCA_050123355.1 Planctomycetia bacterium | reverse complement strand
CGGGCGCCCCGGGCACTTCTGGGGGGGTCGGGGCTGGGCTTCAGGGCCGGGAAGGGCCGCGAGGTCGAAAAAACTACCTTCTAAAAAGATAGGCATTTCGGTCGGAACGGACAAGGAGGGGGTGGCGAGGGGGGAAATTCTTGGGTTTTGGCGACCCTTCTGGCTAAATTATCCCAAACCGGATGGCAAATAACCCAAAAGTGGTAGCTCTGTAGGGTATAATAGTCGTAACCCTGTGAAAACCACTTGCTTGACCAATATAAAGAGAGACGATAGTCTAGAAGGTATCACAGAGCGCTTTATCTCCGAACGGAACAGATGAAATACCTCATGTAGTACGGGGTCCACCCCCTTTGCAGACACGGCGGCCCGAGGAGGGTCCGTTGGTGGTTTGTATTCGTTTGTTTCGATCGGCTTGCGCGATGGGTTTTGGATCCTCGAACATAAGGCGATTGCACCGATCAGAAGCGTTGCTTTATGCCGAAACAGACAGTAGGAACACATTATCCTTTTTCAGGTTACGACCATCTCACGGAACAGACGGACACGCGCGTGTCCAATCGATAAACGCACACTCATTTTGACATCTTTGAAAAAAACCTCATTGGGAGCCCATTGATGGCGGCAAAGCGGAAAGGCGACTGGACAGACATTCTGATCCAGCAGGGAATCATCGGTAAGGACCAACTCGCCGAAGCTCAGCAGATGGTGAGCGAGGCAGACATGAAACTGCCCGAGGCGTTGGTACGGAGCGGGTATGCAACCGGCGAAGAAGTCTCGAAGGCGATGGCTCAGGAACACAAACTGAAGTACATCAACCTTTCGGAAGTGGTCATCCCGCCGTCGGTCGTCGAATTGGTTCCCGAGTCGGTCGCGCGCGAAAACGCGATCTTGCCGCTGGAAGAGAGTGAGAGCGGCCTGACGATCATCGTCAGCGATCCGCAGGACTTCGAGGTCATCGAAAAGCTGCGGTTCATTCTCAACCGTCCGATCGACATGGCGGTGGCACCGCGCGAGAGTATCTTGGAGGCGGTCAACCGGTACTATGGTCAGACGGTGGGCGAAAGTGCCGACTCGATGCTCCAGGAGTTCACCGACACGGCGATCGACTTCACCGAGACGGAAGGGGACGCGGCCGGTGCGGACGAGGTCGTCGACGAGAGCAGTGCACCGATCGTGCGATTGGTCCACCTGATCATCACCGAGGCGGTCCAGCTTCGTGCGTCGGACATCCACGTCGAGCCGTTCGAGGATCGGGTCCGCGTGCGGTATCGTATCGACGGTCGTTTGGTCGAGCGTGACAGCCCGCCGCGTCGTTTGCTCGGTGCGATTCTTTCCCGTATCAAGATTCTCTCGAAGCTGGACATTGCCGAGCGACGTCGAACGCAGGACGGTCGTATCAAGGTGACGGTCGGCGAGAAGGAGCTGGACCTTCGCGTGAGCGTGATCCCGACAAACCACGGTCAGTCGGTGGTCATGCGTATTTTGGACAAGGACAGCATCAAGGTCGGCTTGCAGCAACTCGGTTTTGGTGAAGCAGAATACAAGAAGTTCGAGTCGATGATCCGACGCCCGAACGGGATCGTGTTGGTCACCGGCCCGACGGGCTCGGGCAAGACGACGTCGCTGTACGCGGCGCTGAACACGCTGAACACGCCGGACCGCAAGATCATCACGGCCGAGGACCCGGTGGAGTATTATCTGCAGGGGATCAACCAGGTCGAGGTGCGGCACAACATCGGCCTGGACTTCGCACGTGTGATTCGAGCCATGTTGCGACAGGCACCGAACGTGATCCTCGTCGGTGAGATGCGAGACCTCGAGACGGCCCACATGGGCGTTCAGGCCTCGTTGACGGGCCACTTGGTTTTCAGCACGTTGCACACGAACGACGCGCCGAGTGCGGTCACGCGATTGATCGACATGGGCGTGGCCCCGTATCTGGTCTCCAGCAGTGTGGTCGCGATCATGGGTCAGCGGCTCGTGCGTGTGGTCTGCCAGAAATGTAAACAACCGTACACCCCGTCCGAGTCGGTGATTCGCGCGGCCCAGGTGCCGCCGGAGCTGTTGAAGACGGCCACGTTCGCCAAGGGTCGCGGCTGCGGGACGTGTGGCGGGTCGGGCTATCGCGGCCGGTTGGCGATCTTCGAGTTGATGATCATGTCGTCGAAGATCCGCGAGCTGACGTTCAACTCGGCACCGACCGGCGACATCCGACGCCAGGCGTTAAGTGAAGGCATGAAGACCCTTTACGACGACGGGCTGGTCAAGGCGTGCCAGGGCAAGACGACGCTGGAAGAGGTCGCCCGCGTGGCGAAAATTACGACGGAGTAACAAGTTAGCACAAAACCCCGGGTTGGCCTGTAACGGATATACCGGCGGCCAATCGCCACTTGGTGGGGGGTTTTTGATTGGTTTGGGTATTTGGCCCGATTAAAATAGAGAAGTTGGGCCGGGTTTTTCGGGATCCGGTCGATTTTGAGACGTCAAAAAAACAACGTTTAACCGCCAAACATCGTTTGGCGCGTTCCGCAAGTTCGAAACGCGTCGAACGTTGTTCGACGGCTAAACACAGCAGGATCATAAACAGCAGAGGAACAGCGTAGTATGGGCACGGTCTTAATCGACAAACTGTTGCATACGGTCATCAACCGGAACGCGAGCGACTTGCACGTCGTGGTAGGTTCGCCGCCGATCATCCGTCTTCACGGTCGACTGGTAAAGCTCGAGACGAAGGTCCTCGATGCGGACGACACCGTGGCGTTGATGAAAAGTATCACGCCGGAACGATGTCAGCAGGAACTGCAAGAGGCGGGCGGTACGGACTTCGGTTTCGCGTTCGGCGAGCTGGCCCGATTCCGTGTCTCGGTCTTCAAGCAACGTGGTTACGTCAGTATGGTCTTGCGTCAATTGCCGGCCGATATCATGAGCTTCGAGAAGATGGGCACGCCGCCGGTTCTGACCGACCTGATCATGCGTCCACGAGGTCTGATTCTCGTGACCGGTCCGACGGGTTCCGGTAAAACGACGACGCTGGCCGCGGCGATCCACTATATCAACAAAAAGACCGACCGGCACATCATCACGATCGAAGACCCGATCGAATTTTATCACCATCACGACAAGTCGTTGGTGAACCAACGTGAAATTCACGTCGACGTGCCGAGTTTTGCCGAGGCCATCCGGCGTGCGTTGCGTCAGGACCCGGACGTCATCCTCGTCGGTGAAATGCGTGACCTCGAGACGATCGAAGCGGCGATCACCGCGGCGGAAACGGGCCACATCGTGTTCGGCACGCTCCACACGACGGGTGCCCCCGGTACGATCAACCGTATTATCGACGTGTTCCCGACGAACCAGCAGGAACAGATCCGAACCCAGCTCTCCGTCGCACTGATCGGGGTGCTGTCTCAGACGCTTCTGCCCAAGGTCGGCGGCGGACGAATCGCGGCCTTCGAAATGATGGTCATTACGCCCGGTATCGCGAACCTGATCCGTGAAAACAAAACGTTCCGTATCACCTCGATGATCCAGACGGGAACCAAGCAGGGTATGCGACTGTTGGACGACCACATGTTCAGTCTCTGGCAGGACGGGGTTGTCGAGAAGGAAGATATTTTGATCAAGGCCAACTTGCCCGAAGCACTCGCGGCGAAGATCGCCCGTGCCGAACGCGGCCTGTTGGAAGACGATGACGAAGCGCGAGCCAAGTTGAATAAGTAAGAAAAGAGGACAGAGGACAGATAACAGAGGACAGACGGGTGCTACCGCACCGGCAAAAATCATCATTGGAGCGGAAGCTCTTCCTGTCATCTGTCCTTTATCATCTGTCATCTAAAAAATCAGCAACTTTAGAGGAAAGAAAAAAGAACGATGGCGATTCGGGGACTCGGTCAGGTATTGGTCGACCTGGGGTTTATTGACGATGACCAGCTTCACACTCTGCTCGACGAGCAAGAGCAGCGTCCGAACGAACCGCTCGGGCCGCTGGCGATGGAGTTGGGTCTGGTCTCGGACGATCAGTTGGCGCAGGCGCTGGCCGAACAGATGAACTTGCCGGTGGTCAACCTGGCGGACATCACCGTCCCGCCCGAGGTCTTGGCCCAGGTCACGCAGCCGATGGCCGAGCTGTACAAGATCATCCCGATCGCGTTCAAGGATAACGTCCTGACGGTCGCCATGAGCGAGCCGAACCGGCTCTCGGTGCTCGACGAGTTGAGAAACTTCCTCGGTTACGAGATCCGCGTGGTGGTCACCACGGATAAAGAGCTGGACAAGGCGCTCGAACGATACTACGCCGTCGGGGGCGAGAGTGTCGAGACGTTGATCTCCGACATGGAGGACGACGCGGACCTCGCGGCCGCCGTGGCCGAGGCCGAGCGGGAAGGGCCGCTGGACCTGACGAGCGTCGAAGCGCTGGCCGACAGCGCCCCGGTCCGAAAGCTGTTGAACATGATCTTCCTGCTGGCGATCAAGGACCACGCGAGCGACTTGCACTTCGAGCCGTTCGAAACCGAGTTCAAAATTCGTATCCGCGCGGACGGTATCTTGTACGAAATGGTCCCGCCGCCGCGACACCTGGCGTTTGCGATCACCACCCGTATCAAGGTTATGGCGAACCTCGACATCGCCGAGCGTCGTTTGCCGCAAGACGGACGTATCGAGTTGAGCGTGGGCGGTCACCCGGTCGACATGCGTGTGAGCATCCTCCCGACGATGTTCGGCGAGAGCTGCGTACTGCGTATCCTCGACCGATCGACGATCTCGCTGGATCTCGACAAGATCGGCATGGAAGAAGAGACGCTGGCCATGTTCCGGAAGATGGTCAACAAGCCGAACGGGATCGTGTTGGTCACCGGGCCGACGGGCTGCGGAAAGACGACGACCCTTTACGCGGCCTTGAGCGAGCTGAACGAAATTACCGAAAAATTGATCACGACCGAAGACCCGGTCGAGTACGATATGGACGGCATCATCCAGATGCCGATCGACGAGTCGATTGGAAACACGTTTGCGCAATGTTTGCGCAGTATTTTGCGTCAAGACCCGGACAAGATCCTGGTCGGCGAGGTTCGAGACCTCGAGACGGCCCAGATTGCCGTCGAGGCGTCGCTGACCGGCCACTTGGTCTTGAGCACGTTGCACACGAACGACGCGCCGAGCACGGTCACGCGATTGCGTGACATGGGCGTGCCGCCGTTTTTGCTTTCGGCCACACTCGAAGGGGTCGCGGCACAGCGACTCGTGCGAAAGATCTGCCCGCAGTGTATCGAAGAAACGATGCCGCGGATCGATCAGTTGGCCGAGCTGGGACTGACACCGGACGACATCGCGGGGAAGAAGATTTACCGCGGTCGTGGCTGTGAGTCGTGTAATAATATGGGCTTCAAGGGACGGACGGGCATTTACGAGTTGATGGAAATCAACGAGCCGCTCCGCAACTTGATCAACGAGGGTGCCTCGACCCAGCGGCTTCGTGAAGGAGCTCTCAAAAACGGCCTGCGACCGTTGAGAGATTCCGGTTTGTTTAAACTCTTCGACGGCGTCACGTCCATCGAAGAGGTCATCCGCGAAACCCTGGCCGAGGAATAAAATGGTAGGGTGCGTCGTGACGCACCTTGAATTTTGGTTTCTCTAGTTTTTGGTGCGTCGTGACGCACCCTACAGAAACCGAAAATTAGTTTTCAGGAATAGAATCATGCCTACCTATCAATTTGAGGCGATGGACGCTACGGGAAATGAAATCCGTGACGTCATTGATGCCCCGACCGAGGAGGAAGCGCAAGCGACCATACGGCAGATGGGGTACTTCGTTACGAAGATCTCCGTCAAAAAAAGCCGTAAAACGGACACCGACAAGAAAAAAGGCGGCAAGTCCGGAAAGTCGTTCGCCATCGGAAAGGTCAAGCTGAAGACGTTGGTGACGTTCACGCGACAGCTTTCCATCCTCCAGGACGCCGGTCTGCCGATCTTGAGGAGCCTGCGCATCCTCGCCGATCAGGCAAAGCCGGGTGCCTTGAAAAACTCGTTGATCGATGTCTGCGACGAAATCGAAGCCGGGTCGACCCTCTCCGAAGCCATGGCCAAGTCGCCCAAGGCCTTCAACCGACTCTACGTCAACATGATCAAGGCCGGTGAGGCGGGCGGTGCGTTGGAAGTCATCCTCCGGCGCCTGGCCGAGTTCCAGGAACGGGCCGAGTCGCTGCGACGTAAGGTCAAAAGCGCGTTGATCTACCCGGTCTCGATCGTCACCTTCGCCGTCGGTATCTTGATCTTCATCATGTTGAAAATCGTGCCGGAATTCAAGAAAATCTTCGCGGACTTCAAAGAAACGTTGCCGCCGATCACCGAAGCCCTGATCGCCACGTCCAACTTCGTCGCCAACTACTGGTACTTGATCCCGTTGATACCGATCGGCTTGGTCCTGTTTATCAAATTGGTTACCAAATTCCGCGCAGGCAAGAAAGGCTGGGACCTCTTCCTGCTGAAAATGCCGATCTTCGGCCAGTTGGTCGAAAAGAATATTGTCGCCCGAACCGTGCGAACGCTCGGTACGCTCGTCTCCAGCGGTGTACCGATCCTTGAATCGCTGAACATTACGAAAGAAACGTCCGGAAACGCGGTCTTCGAAGACATGTATCAAAGCGTCTACGACGCGATCCGCGAGGGGGAATCGATCGCGAAACCGCTTAAGGAAAACGCGCAACCCCCCTTCAACGGCATGGCGCTCTTCTTCTGGGCCTTCTTCATCGAAGTGCCGACCATCCCCGTCGTGCTCTTCTTCGGAGTATACACGTCCATCATGGGCATCATCGGCGGTATCGTCAGCGGGGCGTTGGCCTATATGATGCGAATGAACAGCCCGATTGTCGACGACATGGTTATCAACATGGTCGACGTCGGCGAAGAGACGGGTGAACTCGATACGATGCTCTACAAGGTGGCCGACACCTACGACGAAGAAGTCGCCGTGTTGACCGACGGCCTCATGAGCTTGATGGAACCGTTGTTGATCATCATGCTCGGCGGTATCGTCGGCTTTATCGTTATCGCCCTGTTCATGCCGCTCATTAAATTGATCACGTCACTGTCGGCGTAACAATGTAGGGTGCGTCGAGACGCACCAAGAAAAACCAAACGGCCAGACCACCAAGGGTAAGGGATGTCACACGTCCCTGAACACTGAAAACCGAACACTGAAAACCATTAAAGGATAAATCATGGAAGTATCATTATCGAAACGTCGAACCAAACGAGCCGGCTTCACCCTGGTCGAGCTCTTGGTGGTCATCACGATCATCGCGATCCTGGCCAGCATGGCAACCGTCGGCATCGTCGCCGCGATCCGGGCCGCCCGCCGTGCGGCGATCAGCCGTGAAATGGCCCAGATGTCCATGACGCTCGGCAAATACAAAAGCGACCACGGCGACTACCCGCCCGATTGCTTTTCGCTCGACTTGGCCAACGATCAGACGGCTCAATCAAAAATTCTCAGGCATATCAAGCGTCGATTCTCGCGATACCGACCGGGGGTTCCTTCCGGCACCACTTCGGGCACCGAATGGGACAGAATGCGAGCAGACATAGCGGCCTCCGGATCGAGTCTTGAGATCAATAACCTCACGCCCACCTCGGCCATGGTGTTTTTTCTCGGAGGGATGCCAGATGGCGGACAACCGACCGGATTCAGTGCCACCCCATCCAACCCGTTCGAGCTGGACGGCAGCCGGTTGAAACCTGATTTCGATTTCAAGCCAGGGCGTTATAAAGTCGTCAACGGGGTGCCGATTTATTATGTCGAGTACATCGAAAGCCCGGATACGGCCGAAAAGGTGCCGTACGTCTACTTCCGAGCACGCTCCGGCGGCTATGGTACCACTCCGGCGGCCGTGCCGTACATGACCCCTTCGGACCCGAAATACAATTGTCCTTCGGATACGGGCAACTGCTGCCCCTACGCTCGTACGGTTGATACAGGCACAGGCAAGATCGATTGGCATGAGGCCAAAGGGTTCCAGATCCTCACGCCCGGTTTGAATGGCGAGTTTGGCGGCTCGGCGTGCCCGCTGGGTGCGTTGGAGGACATTTCCTACGTCAACGACCAAGACAACAACCTCAAGCCGGAAGAGGACGACAACCTGACCAGTTTCGCCCCCGGCGTGCTGAGGAATATGACGGAATAATTTAAAAGTTAGCCCCGCCGCCTGCGGCGGGAAGAGAACCGGTCGCAGGCGACCGGGCTAACAACCACGGCCAGAAACCATCAGGGCAATTTCGCACACGAGACTTTTGTTATGAAAGATCAAACACCAAAACACGCCGGCTTCCCACTGGTAAAGCTACTGGTGTTGATTCTCATAATCATCATCTCGCTCGCCTCGTACTGGTTCTACCGCTTGTACACCCTGGCGACAGAGAGCAATCTGTCTACTCAGCGATCCACAGTAGCCCGTGAAATCGGCCAACTTAAAATGGCCCTCGACAAATACAAAGATGATTGCGGCGACTATCCGCCCGATTGTTTTTCGACCGACCTGGCCAACGATCAGGACGCTCAAAAAGCGATCCTCAGGCATTTCCGACGCCGATTTCCGCGATACCGATCAACGGATTGGGCCGAACTTTGCAGTGATGCGGCGGCCGCAGGAGTTGACCTTGAAAAACTTACACCCACTTCGGCCATGGCGTTTTTCCTCGGAGGAATGCCAATGGACGGACAACCGGCAGGATTCAGTGCCAATCCGGCCAACCCGTTCGAGCTGAAAGGCAGCCGACTGGCCCCGTATTTCGATTTCAATCCTGAACGTTATGAAATAGTCAACGGAGTACCGGTTTATTATCCCGAATACATTAAAACCCCGAACACCGGCGA